>DYRK01000628.1 GCA_020718785.1 Desulfatirhabdium butyrativorans
CCGGTTAGTCAGACTTCGGAAAAGAAAAATCCCCGCGGAAGGGATTTCTCTGTGCAAAGAAGAGACATGGCGGAAAGAAGATTACGGCCCGATATGTCTCGGAAACAATTACTATGTTCCGGAATATGAGCCGATGCGGGTTATGAAAGCGGTTTTAATGGAACATCGCTTAATCATTGAAGAAAATATTCCTGACAGCAAAAATCCGATCCGGGAAATCAGCCGGGACCATAGCGGTTCCCTGACGCACGGTGACGGAAGCCGTGGAAACCTCATATCTGCATTGTCTCTGCCGGTCTGGTTTTCCGAGAATGTAAGAGTAATAAAGCGGTATTGAAGAGCCTCGGGTTTTTCAACGGGAACCGGTCCCCCGCGCTCCGGCAATACCGACTGAAATATGCCTTGTTTCAAATTGCCTGTTTGCTGTTAATAAAATGACCGTATTTTCTGTCTTCGGTCAGTATGTCTATGATAATCCACTTCCTTAAAAAACCCAGTGTCAATCTGTCTGATCTGAAATCAGACTGCCGCGTCTGGTTCCGGAATTCCGAGAGTTCTTTGAGAACAATCTTATGCTGCCTGAGATGGGCTTCCAGTTCAGGATAATAATTCGATCTCATCATAATTTCTTCGGCGCCGAGATGTATCTCGACAGCATTGCACAAAACTTCCGACAGCCCTGACAGAACCGTCTTTTCCGCTTTGGCGTCAATGGAATTATACAGCCCTTCCGCGAGCCGGAAAATTTCTTTATGCTGGACATCTATCTCGTTCACATGGACAGCGTATTCCTCACGCCAGTAAAAGGGCGGCATGTCGTTAAGTTCCGGTTTCAATATCAGTTTCATCCGCTTCTGGAAAGTTTCAAAAAGTTTCCATCGGATCACCGGAATATCAAGCAGCAGATTTCCCGGAATCAGATAAATTTCAGTGGGTTCTGCTGCCCTTACCTGAAACAGGCCGGTTGTTCCGAACAGCACACACTCTTCCCCGAAAAAATGGCCTGCTGTCAGTGTTTCGAAAACTTCGTCGTCAATGCAGCGTTCCAGCCTGCCGTTTCTGACAAGAAAAATAGTGGGATGGATTTCCGCCGGAAACACATAGCCGGCTGGGTAACTTCCGAAGTGCATTGCCTGTGCCAGTTTGTTCTGTATGGGATAAGAGACAACTTCGCCGAACAGCCATGTTTTCTGGAGAAATTCGCGGTTCTCCTGCAAGCGCCGGATATCGGAATACAGTCTGTTGCGCTTTACAAACTTGAAATACAGACTTCGCGGCAGCCGCATTGCCTGCACAAAATTGACTGCCCTATATGTTCCGATTGACGGCGCACGGTACAATCCGGACATTTCGCCGATCAGCGCGCCCGCGGACAGAATATTGTGAATACCGAGTTCGGACTGAATCAGTTCCACATTTCCGGTCAGTATCAGATAAATATCCTCATTTATCACGCCGTCTTTCAGCAGAATGGATTCCGGATTGAAAGTCACCATCATATTGTTCAACAGAATCCTGAGTTCGGAAACCGGCGCGAAAGGAAAATAGGATTGCAGAAATTCACGTGCATACTGAGGCGCGTAATCCTGAGCCGTGGGAATTATGACATCCACCATACCGAAAGGCGCGCCCGAACCGATCTCTTTCTGCTTGTTGTTCAGATCCGAAGAAGTATGCGAGAGAAATATTTTTTCCGAAGGATCATCTTTGAAATCTTCGGCATCGCCGTGAATCATGCCGCCGCCCACATCAATTTTTTTGATATAGACTTTTGTCAGATATTCTCTTCTCACCCGGTCAAAGAATTCCTGAGAAATTCCGTTTTTGGCAGGATCATCGGTTATCATTCCCTTCAGCACGTTCAATGCCACAATATCTGCAAAATGTGCATAAGCCACGTATCCGTCTTCCCATAAGGTTCGGAAAATCAGAATGCTGGTTTCCACAGGATGGGGTGAAAAAATCGGCTTTACCTCCAGTCCGTCAATATGATTCCACATATCGAACTCGAGATCATGCACTTCGAAATATTCAAGCAGATTTTTTTCATCAATGGACATCAGGGCAGAGAGTTTTTTTGCCACCGAAGAGCGGACCAAAGGAGTGGAATAATATTTGATACGATGGTCGGCACGCATGAGGGTTGTGAACCCGGCAAAATGGTCGTCATGAGCATGGGTGTGGAAAATGCCTTCGATCTCGTTTACGCCTATGCCGAGTGCCATGAGGCTGTAAAGCACATTGGGGCCCGCGTCAATCAGATAGATTTTTCCCTGAAACATCAGGATACTGGACATGCAGGGACGGTTGACATTCCAGCCGTCGCCTTCGCCCGCGTGAATAATGGCGAAATACTCACGCTTGATATGATGAAATCCCAGCGGATAGGGCGCGCCGTAACTTTGATTGGGTGACAGATTCAGATTGACCGCGGCGGTTTCTCCCTGATATTCGAATTCGAATTCATTGAGGCGGATACGCCGGATATAAACGCCGTTTCGTATTTCAACGGGTTCGCTTTCCACAATCCGCGTGTCTAAAAGCTCTTCCGGAGGGCTGATTCTCCCGAAAGCGAATCTGAGTTTCAGCCGCATCATTTCATGAGCGGTTTCCTTTTGAATGCCCGCGGCAATCAGTTCTTCTTCGCTGACAAGACCGTAATTTCCGCGGTAAATATACTGCATCTGGGCTTCCACCTGTTCGGCTAAACCGATCAGCATGGGTTTTATGCCGGTGTTGTTGGGATGTTTGGGCAGAATCATCCCCTGCTTGTAGAGCATCTGCAATACGGGAAATTCTGCCAGATTTGCAAAACTCCCGTTCTGTACCAGCACATCCGACAGCAGCACCGCGTTGGGTCCTGTTTCAAACATAACCCCGTTTTGTTCTTTGGTGACAATCAACCCCCGTTTCATCAAATGTTTCACACTGTCTGACGGGCATCCGCACTGGATATACAGATTGGCTTCCGGTATCTGTACCAGGAACAGTCCGTCCGAGACCTGTATTTTTGATATTCTGGGCATCGTTTTCCACTCCGTTATCTGATGAAAATATTTTGAATTCTGAACAGCATCATGCCTTTCAGACAAAAACAGCCCGATTGCCGTGAGTTTTAGTGCCTCAACCCAACCTGTTTTGCTGTCATTCCGGGCTGCTGAGTTAATAAGAAATTAATAAGACGGGTCCGCCACAGACTTAAAAAAAAGTTTAGCATCTTTTTTTGACCTAAGTCAATGCAAAAGCTTTTTAATTGAAATAAACAAGAGTCAGATGTGAGGGGCAGAGTAAAACGATTTTGCAAATCGTTTTTCCTCGTTCCCAAGCCCCGCTTTTTTCCTCGTTCCCAAGCCCCCGGTTTTTTTCCTCGTTCCCAAGCCCCTGCTTGGGAACGCGTCTGCGCCCGAAGCCCCGG
>DYRK01000077.1:0-4266 GCA_020718785.1 Desulfatirhabdium butyrativorans
TTTCAGATACTTCTGCTGAAACAGACACAAAACGGCTTGCAAAGCCGTTTTACAGTAAAACGATTTTTCAAATTGTTTTACTTATAAAATCAGAAAGTTATGATTTTTTGTCCGGCAGTGTGTAAACTTGAATAAAAAGCCGTTGCGGAAAATTGAATATCGGCGATACCGGGAAAAAGGTCTATACGGTTTCCAAAGCAGGCGAGGCTTTCGGATGGTCAAGCGTTGCGGGGCGTGATGTGTATTCTGCATCGGCAGAATGTTCGGAGCCTGCGACCCTGCTCAGGATTGACAGAAACAAACTTGGCAGTCTTCTGGAAAAATATCCGGATTGCGGAATGCTTTTTTATAAGAAGCTTTCAGAGATTCTGGGAGAACGGCTGATCGGCTGTTATCAGATAGTCTCTGCATCGTAGGGGCATGATGGTATCATGCCCTCTTTTGTTCAATTTCCGGGATGCCGAATGCTTTTTCGGCATGGCGGGTTTCACATTGTTATCATCAGAATAAAAAAACCTGCGGCTGCCAGAACAGCGGACCAGTCGCTTTTTCCGAATGAAAGTTCAGGATCAGTCCGGTTTTCGGACCAGCATCGGGCTTCCATGGCAAGAATCAATTTGTCGGCATCTTCAAATGTGCGGCGCATCAGCGGTATGATAAATTTTACCATCCGGTAAACCGGATTTTTCCGGTTTTCGATTCCCCTTGCGCGCTGGGCATCCGCGGTTTCTCTGATCTGATTCAGAATCATCGGGATAAACCGGATGGTCAGACCGAGCATGGTTGCCACCCGTTTTGCCGGAATAAAGGGCAAGGGCTTCAGAAACCAGTAAACTCCCGCCTTGATTTCCGTAGTACGGGTGGTTGAAACAAAGGATAAAGCGAAACACGTCACTGTCAGCAGACGCCAGCAGACCAGCGTTCCCTCATTGCAGCCTTCTTTTGTGACTGTTGCAATCATCAGATCGGCAATCGCTTCTCCCGGGGTTGACAATGCGCGTGCAGCAAATACAAAAGCCAGCAGAATCAGGAAATACCGCATTTCCCACAGAACTGCCCTGAAGGACAGGCGTATATGAATCATGGCAATAAAAAGGAAAAAAGTCAGCAGTCCGAGTCCGGCAGCCTGAGCGTTAAGGCTTGAAAGACTGACAAGGGAAAAACATATCAGCTTGCATCGTACATCTGACCTGTGAAAAAAAGATTTTCCGGGACGATACGAAAATGGAGTCAGTTCAGCCATGAAACCGTTTTCATTCCCGCACAGGGTGCGCGCACTCCCAAGCTTTCAATGCCGGACAATACTTTGTCCGGATCGCCGTCCCTTGCGATTTTTCCCTTTTCCATGACAATCAGGCGGGTTGAATACGCAATCACTTTTTCCAGATCATGGGTGGTCAGCAGGATTGTATGACCTGTTCCGTGCAGGGAAAGAATCTGTCTCAGCACCTGTCTGACTCCGGGATAATCGAGATTGGAAAAAGGCTCGTCAAATATCAGTACCGAGGGTTCCATTGCCAGAACCCCGGCTATGGCAAGACGCCGTTTTTCACCGCCTGAAAGTTTATAGGGCTGATGATCTGCAAACGCGGTCAGTTCCACAGCCTCCAATGCACCCGCGACCCGCTTTTTTATTTCGGCTCTGTCCAAACAGAGGTTCTCGGGCCCGAATGCCACGTCATCGGCAACTGTTTCGCCGACAATCTGGCTGTCGGCATCCTGAAACACCATGCCCGCGATCTGCCTTGCCCTGAGCAAATCATCGGATACGGAAATTCCGGCAAGCCGTACAGTTCCCGATGATGGCAGAAGAAGCCCGTTCAGATGCCGGAGCAGCGTAGTCTTGCCGGAACCGTTACGCCCTGCAATTACCGCAAATTCCCCTTTCCGAATACTCAGACTGATCCGGTCCAAGCCAATAGTTCCGTCTGAAAAGCGATGGCTGAGATTTTCTATTTCAATAATATTGTCGGATTTTTCTTTTCTCACTTCTCTTTTCTCACTTCTATAATCGGCCGCAAAGCTCCGGCAATAAAAACAGCCGCGGCAATTTTCAAAGCATCGCCCGGCAGAAAAAGATACATGCCCAGACTCAGGGTTTTTCCCCATTCCATGCCGGTGATGATTTTCAGCCAGATCACTCCGAAAAGATAAATAGCGGCTGTTCCGCAAAGCATTGCAGCAACATCAGAAATTACGCGTCCGGATAGTCCCGATGTTTTTTCGTTTATCAGACCGGTAAGATATGCAGCCACGAGAAAGCCGATCAGATATCCGCCTTTGGGACCGATTATCTGCCCGATGCCTCCTGTTCCCGCGGAAAATACCGGCAGTCCTGCTATACCTGCCAGAAGATAGATTGCCACACTCGCGGCTCCCCATCTGCTTCCCAGCAAAAGACCGGTCAGAAGAACAAAAAGGGTCTGGAGCGTGATCGGAACCGGACCTATGGGAATTGCCAGATACGCGCCAGCCGAGATGAATGCGGCAAACAGCGATGCGTAAACGGTTTTACGAAGCTGACCGGATGATTTCATCATTTGCCATATCCTTAATAGGAGTTACGCAGTTGCATGATTTTTAACCGCTGACGGACGCTGATAAACGCCAATTAATCGGGAAAATAAATTCAAGTGCGTAAGTCCTGATCCTTATTCTTTCCACCGTCATAATCTGCGCTTTCCGAATTTTCTGTAAAACGGTTTTGCAGACCGTTTCTCCGCAAAAAACGGCTTGCAAAGCCGTTTTACAGAAGCGCAGATTATACCGGTGGGCAGTATAAATTCAAGTGCGTAAGTCCTGATCCTTATTCTTTCCACCGTCATAATCTGCGCTTTCCGAATTTTCTGTAAAACGGTTTTGCAGACCGTTTCTCCGCAAAAAACGGCTTGCAAAGCCGTTTTACAGAAGCGCAGATTATGCCAGTGGACAGTATAATCACAGAACCGTGATATTGTATTTTCTGATCCATTCGTCATCGGTGATAATGACAAGCCCCTCCAGTGTAGCCTGAGCAATCAGAAGTCTGTCAAAGGGGTCCTTGTGAATCAAAGGCAGGGCAGAAACCGCAAGCGTATGCTCGACGGTAATATCCAATGATTTGATATTATTGAAATAAAGCTGTTTCCGAATAAAAGCCTCCGGTGTTTCGGTCAGCGAAAGCCTGCCGAGTTTCGATTTGTTCACCATTTCCCAAGTGCTTGCCGCGCTCAGGTACAGTTCGTTTTTCGGATCGGCAATCGTTTTTCCGGCCGCCTCGTACAATTTGGGATTATCTGAAATCCACCACAGAAAAATATGGGTATCCAATAAAAATCGCTTCATCTGTAGAACAATTCCGCCATATCGGCATCCAGAGGTTTTGCAAAATCTTCAGTCACGCTGATAATTCCTTTTGCCGAACCGGGTTTTCTTTTCTTATTTTCCGGAGGATATAAATTCGTTTCCGAAATATCGGATTCCAGCAAAACAATGATTTCCACATTTCTTCCGATCATGTGCCTGAGACCGGGCAGATGGATAGTGTCTGAATCCAGACGTCTTTTTATTTTCACGGCTTCCATGATTTTTTCCCATGATGTGTGTTTACCGGTCAGCCTTGAGCGGTAACCGTTAATATCTGAAATCCCCGATGACGCAGTGAAATTCGATTTCTGGAAGTCTATATCACCTTCAGTATAAAGTCAATACCTTGTCCTTAATTATGGACTTAATGTTTTTTCCGGTTGACACAAAATTAACTTTCATTCATAGTATTTTTTTTAAAAATTATTGGGTATGTTGCACGTCGCAGAAAAAACCGTGAACTTCATATTGTGTAAGCGAAGATAATGACCTCCTGTTTTGAAAATGACAAATTGAACGAGATTCAAGCTGAAAACCGTTTTCTGAAAGAAACAATTTCCGGATTAGAAGAAAAACTGGAAAAACAGAAAATTGAACTTCGGCATCTTAGTCAGACGCTCGTTGAACTGCGTGAAAAAATGCAGTATGAAAAAGCAGAAGCCGAGCGGAAAGCCTTTGCCGAAGCCGAAGCCGAGATAAAACAGCTCCATGAGACGGTCTGGGAAGTGCGCGGGGAACTGGAAAAAGCACAATATAACAAAGCAGAGATAGAGCGCAAAGCCGTTGCCGAAGCCGAAGCTGAAATCAGACATCTTCATGGAATGATCCAGGAAATGCGCGGAAATCTGGAGAAAGCCCAATATAACAAATCGGAGGTGGACCGCAAAGCCCTTGCCGGTGCCGAAGCCGAAATAAAACAGC
>DYRK01000077.1:4366-7219 GCA_020718785.1 Desulfatirhabdium butyrativorans
CCGAGGTGGAGCGCAAAGCCGTTGCCGGTGCCGAAATCGAAATAAAACAGCTTCAGGAAATGACCCAGAAACTGCGCGATGATCTGGAAAAAGCCCAATATAACAAATCCGAGGTGGAGCGCAAAGCCGTTGCCGGTGCCGAAATCGAAATCAAAAGTCTTCAGGAAACTATCTATGAACTGCGCGGAAAGCTTGAAAAAGCCCAATATGACAAAGAAGAGGTGGAGCGCAAAGCCATTGCCGGAGCCGAAGCCGAAATCAGACATTTTCAGGAAATGATCAAGGAACTGCGCGAAAAGCTGGAAAAAGCCCAATATGACAAAGAAGAGGTGGAGCGTGAAGCCGCTGCCAGATCACAAGCCGAAATCAGACAACTTCGGGATAAAATCTCCGAACTGACTGAAAAAACGGAAAAAAAGGTAAGAATCGAACGGAAAGTCACAATCAAAGCCCGACCCAAAATGGGCTATTCAACATGAGGCAGTCCTGCACAAGCAGTGTCAACAGCACCTAAAGTCTCAAAAAATCGAACAAAAAACTTGAGGGATGTAATGCAGAGTTTTCAGCAAGCAAAAAAACTGCCTGTAAGTCATGAGTCGGATCAGATGGCAATCAAAAATAATTTCGGTTACGAACAGATTGAAACCGAACCCGAATCTGCCGAAGTTCAATCCGCAGAATCCGCGGAAGATGAAAAGGAAAAAATAGCGGCGCGTGCCGAGATGCTGCTCAACATCTCAAAAACAATGGCAGGCTTTGAGAATCTGGATGAAATGCTCGGCGCACTGGTGGACATTATCGTCAGGGAATTGGATGCTGACCGGGCTACTGTTTTTTTACATGACAAAGAAGCCAATGAATTATACTCCCGCGTGGCACGGGGTAATTTTCTCCATGAAATCAGAATAGGTGCAGAAAAAGGGGTTGTCGGTTTCGTATTCACCGAAGGCGAACACGCTATCGTCAATAACGCCTACAATGATTCCCGTTTTGACAAAAGTGTTGACGAAAAAACCGGCTACAAAACCGAAAGTATCCTTTGCGATCCTATTAAAACGGTCAAGGGCGAAATTATCGGCGTCGCGCAGGTTCTCAACAAAAGAAAGGGGAAATTTACAAAAGATGATCTTAAACTCCTTGATGCCATGACCACCCAGGCCGCGGTTGCCTTGAAAACCAGTCAGATCGTCGAGGAAATGAGGAAAGCCCGCGAGCGTGAAAAAGAGCTTCTGGCTGTTGTCGCAGACATCACGTCGGAAATAGACCTCGGTAAGATTCTGAACAAGGTTATGGACGAAGCCAGAAGAATGCTTGATTCGGACCGTTCCACCCTGTTTCTGATTGACGAAAAGACAAATGAACTGTTTTCGAAAATAGCCGCGGGAACCCAGCAGGAAATCCGTCTCCCGAGTCATCTCGGAATTGCCGGAGCCGTATTCAGCAGCGGAAATACCATCAACATTCCTCATGCTTACGCGGATCTCCGCTTCAATCCGGCTTTCGATAAAAAAACCGGCTATTTTACCAAATCCATTCTCTGTGTTCCAGTAGTCAACAAGGTCGGCAAAAAGATCGGCGTGATCCAGTTGCTGAACAAACGCAGAGGTCCCTTTACAGAAGATGATGAGTCGCGTCTTAAAACCTTTACCGCACAGGTTTCCATTGCTTTGGAAAATGCAAAACTCTTCGATGATGTCCAGAATATGAAGAACAGAAACGAGAGTATGCTGCAAAGTATGTCCAGCGGCGTAATCACCTTGAAAGAAGACGGAAAAATCGAAACCTGCAATGCCGCTGGGCTGAGAATTCTGAAAGTAAAAGCCGAAGATATTATAGATCACAGAGCCGACGCATTTTTTACCGGTCCCAACGCATGGATTCTGGAAAAAGTGAAACTGGTTGAGGAAAAACAGCAAAAAGAAGAAAGCATGGATGCTGAAATCGAGGTTGTCGTAAACGGGAAATCCGATGATAAAGCAGAAGAAAAGCCCAAATCCAAAATAGAAAAAATATCGGTAAACTTTGCGGTCCTTCCGCTTATCAGTGTGGAGAAAAAAAGAATGGGATCCATGATAATGATTGAAGACATCAGCAGCGAAAAACGGATGAAGTCAACCATGTCGCGGTATATGGACCCCGGACTTGCGGATCAGCTTCTTGCCGGCGGCGACGATGTCCTCGGTGGCAAAAGTGTCACCGCAACGGTTCTTTTTTCCGATATACGCAGTTTTACGACACTGACCGAGGAACTCGGTCCGCAGGGAACTGTTTCTCTGCTCAACGAATATTTCACTATCATGGTGGATTGTATCCAGAAAGAAGGCGGGATGCTTGATAAATTCATCGGGGATGCAATTATGGCAGCGTTCGGTGTTCCTATGAATCATGATGATGACGAAGATCGGGCCCTGCGTGCGGCTGTGGCAATGATTACCGGGCTGTTTGCATGGAACAGAGGACGCTCGGCTGAAGGCAAAAAGCCGGTTGACATGGGCATAGGACTTAATACCGGCGTGGTTGTAACCGGTAATATCGGTTCCCCCAAGCGGATGGACTATACCATGATCGGCGACGGTGTGAATCTGGCTTCCCGTCTGGAAAGCGCGTGCAAACAGTATTTTGCCCGTATTCTGATCAGCGAGTTTACTTTAAGAAAGCTGCGCGGCACATACATCACCCGGGAAATTGACCGTGTGGTGGTGAAAGGAAAAACCGAGTCTGTCGCTATCCATGAAGTCCTTGATTATTACACGGAACAGACCTTCCCGAATTTGTCTCAGGCCGTGCCTGTTTTCAACAACGCGCTGATGCTGTATCGCCAGATGAAATGGGACACGGCAATTGAAGCTTTCA
>DYRK01000077.1:7319-8644 GCA_020718785.1 Desulfatirhabdium butyrativorans
GAAAAAATCATTGCTGCGAGCAAAGGTCCGGGGGGAATATAAAGTCCCATTGCCTTCAGCAGCATCTCGAATCTGAGAAGTGAGACAATGTAGGAAAACATTACTATGCCCAGCGCAATCCCAAGCATGTCGTATCTCGCGTTCAGAATATGTTTTGACACATCCTGTATTTGCTGTATCAGCCGTCCTTTGAGACGACGGGTAATGAGATATGCCAGCCCGAAAGAAAGCAGTATTCCAAAGACTATTACTATCATGAGCAAGGGATATTCCGATACCGATATCCGTGTTTTCAGAACCGGCGCGAGCCATACCGTTGATGTGACGAAGCACATTATGACAGTGCAGCCGTAGGCAATCGCTGTTTCGATCACAAGACCGCTTGCGGAAACAGTATAAGGAATTCCCAAAACTTTTTTCTGCAAAACTGCCCGAATCGGAATCCCTGCCGGAAAAGGTACCGCAGAATTGGCAGCAGTTGCAAACATAGTAATCCACAGCAGGGGAGTATAACGCGATGTCTGAGAGATGCTTTTGAGGCTCGCCATGATTAAAAGCGGTCCCAATGCTTTCTGCAATAAGGAAAAGCCCAGAGCTGCCAGAATAAATTCAGGCTGGAAAACAAATTCGCTCTTTCCCCGGGCAGAGAGATAAAGCCGCCATGCAATAACCGCGGCAATCAGTATCGCGCCGACAGTGATAATCTGATGATATCTCCGACTCATAGCCATTGACCTCTTACGCCTCTTACCTCGAACCACTCACCTCAGACCTCATATCTCCCTATCCGCTATTGAAAACAGCCAATAGCCGAAACGGGATTTGATCGGAATTTCCGGGAACAGTTGTAGGCGCAGAGGAAAACAGAAGCTTTCCCTGACCGTAAATTTTACCCGTTCAAAAAGTCTTGCCAGATTCCAACTGTTGTAAGAGACAATGTGTTCCGGTTCTATTTCCGTTTCTCTGCCTGCAAGAAGGCGACTCAGCCGTACCAGAGAATAGTCATTGGGAACCGTGACAATTATCCGCTGCTTTGCAACCGCCGCAGCCTGTTCAAGGGCATACAGCGGATTGCCTGCATGCTCTAAAATTTCTCCCATGACTACCGTATCGAAAACTCTGCTTCTGAAAGGCAGGGCATAGACCGAACAGCGAATATCTCCGCCCTCGATATCGCAGCCTGTGTAGCTGTTTGCGGGGAGATATTCGGTTAATCCCTTCTGTCCGCATCCGATATCCAAAACCGATGAAATACAATATGTTGATATGAGTTTATATCTCCATCGGTCAATTTTTGTTATGCGCGGCTGAAGCATTTCATATCC
>DYRK01000077.1:8744-15388 GCA_020718785.1 Desulfatirhabdium butyrativorans
GTTTATATCTCCATCGGTCAATTTTTGTTATGCGCGGCTGAAGCATTTCATATCCTCGTGTATGGTTGCGATATCTCCGGAGTGCTAAAATGCCGATTTTATAAGATAGGTTTAGCACTTCAAGATGTTATCTCCTCATATATGGCTTTGAGATAGCGGTCAAGCCCTGAGACCTGCGTCCGCATAGCCATTTTCGGTTTCAGTTTTCTGATATTTTCCCTCATCGGCATGAGCATATCTCTTTGGGTCAGCAAAGAATACAGCATATCTGCCTGCTTTCCGATGTCGGAAAATGGAGCAAAAAGCCCGATGCCTTCGGTCCTGATCAGATCAGCCAATGCGCCCGGGGGACCCGCTGCAAATATCGGCGTTTCAGTTGCAATATACTGATAGACTTTTGAAGGAATACAATAGGATTTATCAGTTCCCCGGGATTTGCGGGTTCCGCGCAGAGAAGAAAAAGCCATATCGGATGAAGCGATTTTTTTTACAGCCTCGTTGAAAGGAACATAGCCGTGAAATCGGAACTGCTCGTTAAGATATGGTTTTAAAAACCATCGGGTGTAGTAATTCTTCGGTCCGAAAAAATCTGTCTGAATCAATCCTTTTGCAGCAGGATGTCTCTGCTCGAGAAGTTTTATTGCCCGAATCAGGATTGCCGGGTCCTGATCCAGATTGATAAGTCCGGCATAGACAATTTTCAATTCCTTACAAGGAGAATCAGATTTGTCAAGGGTCTGAATCACAGCATCATCCGGAAAACCGTTGTACATGACATGCCCTTTTCGGGAGTCAATGCCGTAGTGCCGTAGCATCTCTTTCAGTGAAAAAGGAGTCGAAGCCGCCATACCTCTGAGCCGGCTGACCGTTTTTTCGGGAATACCGAAAAGATTGTCTCTGAGGTCAATCACAAGGGGCATTCCGGTAACTTCCGCAATTTCATCTGCCACAAGAATATTGATCAGCGGCGGAGCCACAGCGTAAATAATACCCGGCGATGAAACAATGTCTATGCCTTTTTCTACAGCAGAACGTCGCCAATTCAGAAAAGGATCGGGAATGAGCCGGAGAATTGCCGCTATATCTCCTGCCGGTCCCCAGCAGAAACTCCGCACCGGATGAAGTCTGACATCAGAGGGAATGATCTTCAGCAGGCTTTGATCTCTCTGAAAATTCCGCATGAATCCATGGGGATTGAGACATGAAATGACTTCGATATTCCAGCCCAGTTCCGAAAGATATCTGACCAAATAACTTCGGTTTATGCCGTCCGCACGCCCCAGCGGCGCGAAATAATAGCTTATAATGTATAATTTTTTCATCGTCGTTTTTTTGAAAGTCTGTATCGTCTCATATATTCTGCCGGATGTCAACACATTTAAAAAGTGAAAGTGATTCAGAAACGAAAATAAATGTGACCGGCAGAAAGAAACTGTCTGATCGGAATTTCCGGATCAGATGTTTTTTCTGTCCGCGCTTTACTCCTTTAATTTCGCCTTTGAGAGTTAATTTCTCACGTTACGCACCTGTCATTCCTGCGGAAGCAGGAATCCGCTGCGTCCCTGATGAAAATACGGATTCCTGCTTCCGCAGGAATGACAGCGGGACGCCTGATTTACGTGCGGCTGCGTAACATCAGTTAATTTCACTATGTATTTCCGAAAGCTTTTGCAGAATACGGATGACATCTTCCAGACCGATTTTCTGATCCGGGCAGGTTATTCTGATGATCTCGGTCTCATCTTCTGCCACATCTTCTCCGCTCAATATTTTCAAAGTCGTTATCACATGGCTGAGTGTAAAGGGATTATACACCTGAACCGGCGCGCCGGCAATACGGACAGCACCGTAAATGACTCCGTCATTGCCGTTTCCGGAACAGTCTCTGATGCTGTCAGAAATATCTTCAGAACTGCCGTTGACGGGCCAGTAGCCCGCAAGCCCGTAGTTCCTGCCGCTCAGACCCGCAGATAAGGCAGATCGGATTTCTTCAGGGGATCGCACAATATTCCAGACTCGTATTTCATCAATTGAGCCGTGAAACGCACGATTTTTTTCCGCGGATTCGGCGATCAGAAAAGTGTAATCGCTGCTGTCGCTTATGACTCCTGACGGAGGACCGTAGGGCTGCATAATGAGCTGTTCTTCACCGCCGATATACATTTTTACGGTCCCCTGACCGTCGTAAGTCACTGCGATATGCTGCCACACTCCGATCCGAATCGAATTCTCAGGAGTACACGCGCCTGAAAAAGGACCGTCAGGATGTTCTGTTGCAAATACCAGACTGTGATCATTATACTTGCTGCCGGTATTGTTGAGATAAAGAAGATAATTTTTTTTATCCAGCACCCTGCCGAAACCGTTGTCGGCAATTTCTCCCCAGTCCGAAGGATTAATCCATGCCTCAAGAGTCAGTGAACCGTTCAGATTCAGCCCTTCCCCGGTTCCGCAGTCAACATAATCGTCGTTTCCGTCAAATGAAAGCGCGAAGCCGGATGCGACCGTCACAAAAACAGCAGCCGAAACGGTTCCTCCCTTTGCGTCGCTGACCGTATAAGCAAAAGTGTCATTGCCGATAAAACCGGATTTCGGCGAATACGTCACAGTATTGTCTGTATTTGCAGCCGCGGTTCCGTTTGCCGGTTCTGAAACCGCTGTCACTTTCAGAATATCGCCGTCCATATCCGTATCATTGGAAAGGACAGCGACGGTCACAGAGCTGTCCTGAGCCGTGCATACCGTATCATCCTGGGCCCGTGGCGGGTAGTTTTCTTCATCTGAGGGAGTTCCGTAGAGAATCAGTTCCCATGAATCAAATTTGCCGGTGCTTCCGCTTTCCATATCTGCCACGGTCAGTTTCCATTCGCCGGGCGAAGATTCGTCCCAGTCGCGCACGGTCATAAATTTCCATCCCTCATAATCAGAATTTCTGTCCCGATGAAGTTCCGCGAGAACACTCTGAGTTCCCCATGGAGATGTCAGAATGACCTGAAGCTGGCCGCGGTAAGTGTGAGCGGCGGTAAAGATTACTTCGACATGCTCTAATTTAAGTTTCTGTTCAACAGAGACTGTAGAGGAAATCCCGGCCGCATCATTATCGGGAATCGCCTGATTTACGGTTTTTGTCCCGGAGGAAATCGTAACCGCTTCCGGGACCGATTGCCATGAAGCGGCAAGCGCGACCGCCGCGGCTGCATCCAAACGCCCGAATCCGTATTTGTGATTGATATGCAGACCTGCGGCATTCAGCACCCAGTCTGTATCCGATGCGTCGTTTTTCTTCGCTGCGGCTATCAGAATATGCTGAACATCACGCCATGAGAGATTCGGGTTGGCTTCCAGCATCAGAGCAATCACTCCGGCAGCAATCGGCGCAGACGCGGAAGTACCTCCGAAATTGTTTCTGCAATCGCCGGTACTGTTTCCTGATGTTCCCATAAGGTCTGTGGCAGTAATACCGACATATCCGCCGATATCGGTATCGCTCGGCGCGTTGACCAGCATGGCTGCGCCGGGTTCGCCGTAATCGGTCTGCTTGCCGCGGTAATCTGTCGCGCCCACAGCTATTGTGAACCGTGAGTTGGCATATCCGTCATAATTGATATTGTCTTTTGCTGTCAGACCGTTTCCGGATGCCCATACATAGATGGTTCCGAGTCCGTTCCGTCCGTTTTTGATGTTATCTTCCAATGCCTCACCGCAAAGAGTACCCGGTCCTTCGAGACGTTTTCCGTCATCGTCAGGTCCCCAGCTGTTGCTGTAAATATGCACAGCTTCCCGCTGATAGGAAAGAGCTTCGGCTTCATCAGAGTCTGTGTTTTCCTCTGCAATCAGGCGCAACGCTGCCAATTTTGCGCGATAAGCCACGCCCACACCGCAACTGCTGTTATCCCTTGCCGCTGCAACACCCGCGGCGGATGTGCCGTGATCATCATACCTGCCGGCATCCGGATCCGAATCGCTGTCATTGAAATCATAACTGAGATCGGCACGGTAATTATCTGCGATATCCGGATGTCTGTACTGCAAGCCGTCATCAACGATGCCGATGACAATCCCTCTTCCGGCAATTCCCTGTTCCCAGACAGATTCCACATTGATATCCTCACCCGATACGCCGTGCTGTCCCGTATTTTTAAGATGCCACTGATCCGGAAACAACGGGTCTGAAAAATTCAGACTACGCGGAAACCGCCATCTGGCTTCCTGCTGTTCATACCATTTCACCTGCTTTTCTTTTTTCAGCCGGGTTTCGGCAGCCGCTGCCTTGTCGCGGGCAGATGTTCCGGGAAAATAAAAAAGATAGGTACAGGGCAGATGACCGATCTGTCCCATATTTTCTGCGCCCAGCGACAGAGCCGCGGCATCGGGATTCTGACCCGGTTCCAATCGCACAGCCCATTTTTCCGTAAGAGTCCGTGTATCGGAAGAGCGTATGACCGGATTTCGGGTATCGGCTTTTGATAAAATGGGCATCAGCAGCCACAACATGAGCATCGCTGTCGTGCAAGCTCTCTTTTTCATATTCTGTTTTCTCCTCTCTGATTCAAATATATACACCCGATTCATAACATCCTGTCATTAATAAACATATCTGCCCGACTCAGTTTTCATCATAAGCCACGCGATTCGGCTGTCAGGAGACAGGCGGATTTTATCCGGTTTGCATAAAGATTATAAACTTCTTTTATATTACCGTGAGAATGCTTTTGAATGCAAGGAGAATATCGAAAAGTTTTCCCGAAATACTCGGAAATGCCCGCTTGGGATTGACAAATCCCAGGCATTTCCGGCGCCGAAGGATAAAAATGACCGTCAATCCGCCGGGAGCAGCCGGGGGCATTTTCGATCTGCTGAACGTGAGTTCGACATAAAAAATGATTGATTTTTAATATTCTCAGATGTATATATCCCACGTCAGCAGATCGGAAAGTTTTCCCGAAATACTCGGAAATGCTCGCCTGGGATTGACAAATCCCAGGCATTTCCGGCGCCGAAGGATAAAAATGACCGTCAATCCGCCGGGAGCGGCCGGGGGCAATTCGTTTTGAACTGGGGTTCAAAAACACCCAGCGGATTTTTCCGAACTCACGTTAAAAAAGGAATCTTCGATATATGGGAAAATGTATCCATCATCCTGACAGAGAAACCTCTTTCGCGTGCATGAAGCACGATGTCTATATGTGCGGGGACTGTCTGAAATGCCGTGATCCTGAAATTTACTGCAAGTTCCGTCCTTCCTGCCCTGTATGGTTTATTCATAAACAGAGAAAAAGAGAACGGTCCGCTGAGACAGAAGCTCATAACGACTTGCAGAAATTGAATTTTTTCTTACCGCCGTTATAAGTTGCGCTTTTGCTTCATTAAAACGCCCAGGCTTAAATCAGACGCAAGTCATTTTTATCAAAACCGTCAGTAAAACGACTTTGCAAGTCGTTTTTTCATGCCGGGAATCCGGCAAGCTCAGATTATGACGAAGGTTTAAAGGGTTATAAGCGACCGACCATTATGATTTATAAGATTCGGCGGGTCAGACATTTCTGTCTGACCTTTTTTGAGTTGCCGCCTGAAGGCGGGCAAAGAAAGGTAAAATATATGAGCTTATCCCAAACTGACCGTGAAGATTTGATATATGCCAAAAGGCTTCTGGAACATCCGGGTCTTGCCGTAACACTCGTGAATCTTGTGGGGGTTCCTCTTGAAAAAGGACTTCGGTATCTGCCGGCAGAATGGTTCGGAACGGTCCAAAAAGTCAGTAAAAAGGCATTGGTTACAGCATTGAATGTCGCGGTATCTACCCTGAACAGAAAACCGCAGACGCGGTCTGCGGATATTCTTCATAAGGCTGCCGCGGCAACTTCGGGCTGTGTGGGCGGATTCTTCGGGCTGCCCGCGCTGGCAGTCGAACTGCCGGTTTCGACAACGATCATGCTCCGATCCATCGCGGATATTGCAAGGAGCGAAGGAGAAGACCTTGAGCGGATTGAAACGCGGCTGGGCTGTCTGGAGGTATTCGCTCTGGGCAGCAGATCAAAAGAAGATGACAGCGCGGAAACCGGATATTATGCGGTACGTACCGCTCTCTCCGGAGCCGTATCCGAGGCTGCGGCATATATCGCGGAAAAAGGTATTGCGGAAACCGGCGCGCCGGTTATAGTCCGGCTGATTGCCCGGATCAGTTCATATTTCGGGATTGCGGTTTCGGAAAAAATAGCGGCATCCGCGGTTCCTGTAATCGGAGCCGCAGGCAGTGCCGCAATCAATATGATTTTCATAAATCATTTCCAGAACATGGCACGCGGTCATTTCATTGTCAGACGGCTGGAGCGGCGATACAGCATAGTGGCAGTCAAAGCCGAATACGACGGTCTCTCGAAAGATTTAAAACTTTTACAATAAAATCTGTCAAATTCTCGTTCCCAAGCCCCGGCTTGGGAACGCACTTGCCGGGGAAGCCCTTGCTTCCCGTGACGGGAGACGGACCGAAGCCGGGGCTTGGGAACGAGGAAAGCGGGTTTGAAACCCGCTTTACGTCAAAATGAGAATTGCTGTTATAACAGCAATTTTTTCTCGTTCCCAAGCCCCAGCTTGGGAACGCACTTGCCGGGGAAGTTCCCCGGCTTCCCGTGACGGGAGACGGC
>DYRK01000078.1:0-1727 GCA_020718785.1 Desulfatirhabdium butyrativorans
TTTTCTCGTTCCCAAGCCGGGGCTTGGGAACGAGGAAACGACTTGCAAAGTTGTTTTGCCGCCGATGTGAAAAGAGCGGATTTATGACGGCGGGCGGGCAATATTTCAATATTCAGTTCATCAATATCTAAGTCGTTTCAGCGGAGCCAAGAAAAAAAATGAGTGATCCGATTGCGGATATGCTGACCCGGATCAGAAATGCCGGCAAAGCAAAATTCAACAGTGTGGATATTCCCGGATCAAAACTGAAAGCCGAACTGGCAAAAGTTTTGAAAAGCGAGGGGTATATCCGGAATTACAAATTCATCAGGGACGGCAAACAGGGAGTCGTGCGTGTCTATCTCAAATACGCAGAGGGACAGGGACATGCCATTTTCCGCCTTGTGCGTGTCAGCAGACCGAGCCGGCGCACATACATGAAATGTGAGGACATAAAGCCGGTGTCCAACGGCACAGGCATTGCAGTCATATCCACATCCAGGGGCATTATGACAGACAGACAGGCCAGACGTGAAAATGTGGGCGGCGAAATTCTCTGCGAGGTGTGGTAAACGGGGTACGGGGTACGCGGTGTGAGGGGTCTGCCCCGGACCCCGCACCTCCTTTATAGGAGCGAATATAATGTCTCGTGTAGGCAGAAAACCGATTCCGATACCGGATAACACAAAGATTCTGTATAAAGACGGCGTCATCACAGTACAGGGCGAAAAAGGCACGCTGACGCGCACAGTGCATCCGGATGTGGATCTGAAGATAGAAGACAGAGTTGTCAATGTGACCACGAAAAAAGATGACCGGAGCACCCATGCAGTTCAGGGGCTTGTGCGGAGTCTCGTGGCCAACATGATTACCGGTGTGAGCAAGGGATTCGAGCGGATACTGGAAATCAACGGTATCGGTTATCGTGCCGAAGTCAAAGGAAAAAACGTTGTTTTCAATCTGGGATATTCCCATCCCGTCACGTTCAATGTTCCGGAAGATATTGCGGTGTCAATTGAAAAAAACAGTCTGAAATTGGCCGGAACAGATAAAGAAAAACTGGGGCATACGGCAGCTTCGATCCGGAGGCTGAGACCCCCGGAGCCTTACAAAGGCAAAGGCATCAAATACGCCGAAGAATATATCCAGCGGAAAGCAGGGAAAACCGGAACCAAATAAATCGAGAAATGAAAAGTGAGAAATGAAAATTAAAATTCTCACTTCTCTTTCCTCGATATTCAATTCAGAAGAGGGACAGAGGATGGGCGCGGTCGAACTCAAGAAAGAATCACGGTTAAAACGGAAAAAGAGAATCAGGAAGCATCTGTCCGGAACGCCGCAGCGTCCGAGGCTGAGTGTGTTCCGCAGTTCAAAACATATCTATGCACAGATTATTGACGATACAGCCGGTATGACATTGGTTGCGGCATCCAGCGTGGAAAGCGTGGTGAGGGAGCAGCCTGAATTTGAAAACAAAGTGGCGGCGGCAAAATTTGTCGGCAATCTGATTGCCCGGCGGGCTGTGGAAAAAGGCCTGAAGAAAATTGTATTTGACCGCAGCGGATTTCAGTATCACGGCCGGGTGAAAGCAGTTTCCGACGGAGCGCGTGAGGCCGGGCTGGATTTCTAAAGTGAGAAGTGAACAGTGAGAAGCGAACAGATAACGGTCAGACAGAAATGTCTGACCTACCGGATCTTATAAATCATAATGGTCGGGTAGAACAGGCATTTCTGCCTGTTCATGATAA
>DYRK01000078.1:1827-15388 GCA_020718785.1 Desulfatirhabdium butyrativorans
ACCTACCGGATATTATAAGTATCTGAGCATAAATTTTTCGGCAGAAAAAATGCGAAAAACCGCTTCGCTCTATTTTCGCACTCCGGAGAATTTTTGACTGGGTACTTAAAATGCTTGGGATTTGTCAATCCCAAGCGAGCATTTGAACAGCCGGAAATAATTCTCACTTCTAAATTCTCAATTCTCAATAAAAAGGGGGGTTCTTGGGCTTTACACAGAAAAGGCAGGATACGGCAGCAGCAGAAGACAATCAGTTTATTGACAAAGTGGTACACATAAGCCGTGTGGCAAAGGTTGTCAAAGGCGGCAGGCGATTCAGTTTCAGCGCGATTGTCGTGGTCGGCGACGGCGAAGGAAGTGTAGGTTTCGGGCTTGGCAAAGCAGGAGAGGTTCCCGAAGCGATCCGCAAAGGCGTGGAACAGGCAAAACGGAGCATGGTCAAAGTCGCTCTCACAGAGGGAACCATACCTTTTGAGGTGACAGGAAAATTCGGCGCGGGGCGTGTGCTGCTGAAACCTGCATTGCAGGGAACGGGACTCATTGCCGGCGGCGCGGTGCGGGCAGTGCTTGAAGCTGCCGGTATTCAGAATATCCTCACAAAGTGCATGGGAACAAACAACCCCCACAATGTTGTCAAAGCTACCGTCATGGGACTCAGGAGTCTTCAGAGCCGTGAAGCGGTAGCGGCAAGACGTGGCAAGACGGTTGATGAAATTTAGGAAGTGAGAAGTGAGAAGCGAGAAATATATACTGATTTCAATTCCCGACTCTCTTTTCCGAAGGGGCTTCAAATGAAAATAACACTTATCAGAAGTATGATCGGACAGCCGGAAAAACATCGCAAAGTGCTGCGCGGGATGAGACTGACAAAGATGAACCGGACAGTGGAACTTGAAGATACGCCTGCCATTCGGGGAATGGTAAGGAAAGTATTTCATTTAGTCAAAGTTGAAGACTGAGAAGTGAGAACAGCTGAGAAGTAAAAAAAATTCTCTATTCTCAATTCCCACTTCTCATTTGCAAAGGGGATCCGAATGAGATTGCATGAATTGTCGCCGGCAAAAGGGGCCCGGAAGTCCCGGAAACGGGTGGGCCGTGGAGTTGCTTCCGGTCAGGGCAAAACCGCCGGCAAAGGATCAAAAGGACAGAAAGCCCGCTCAGGCGGAAAAGTCAGACCCGGTTTCGAGGGCGGACAGATGCCGCTTCACCGACGTCTGCCCAAGAGCGGCTTTACCAATATATTCAAGAAAAAGATTGCAACAGTCAATATACGCGATCTGGTCGCCTCGGAACCGGGAAAGACAGCCAAATTCGAGAGCGGCAGTGTGGTGGATGAAGCGGCATTGGTGCGTGTCGGACTGATAAAAGGCAGATCAGACGGCGTCAAACTTCTGGGACAGGGAGAAATCACTTATCCCCTGAACGTGAAACTTGCTCTTGTCAGCAAAAGCGCCAGAGAAAAAATCGAAGCTGCCGGTGGAACAGTTGCCGGCAATCAGCAGTAAAGGGCGCACTGACAGGTTATCAGCGTTGAACGGCGGGTTGCACCCGCCCTGCAGAGGATAAATTTTATGGTTGGCGGCGGTTTTCAGAACATATTCAGAATACCCGAACTCAAGAAACGGATTTTTTATACGTTTCTGCTGCTTGCAGTCTATCGCGTCGGAGTGCATGTGCCGACGCCCGGTATAGACACAGTTGCCCTGGCAAAAATATTCGAAGCGCATAAGGGAGGCATGCTCGGTATTTTCAATATGTTTTCAGGCGGAGCGCTGGAGCGGCTGTCTGTGTTCGCGCTCGGAATCATGCCTTACATCAGCGCATCCATCATTCTGCAGCTCCTGACGGTGGTCATACCGCATCTGGAGCGGCTGTCAAAAGAAGGACAGCAGGGTCGCAAGAAAATCACCCAGTACACGCGCTACGGCACCGTGGTGCTGAGTATCATCCAGGGATTCGGCATCAGCATCGGGCTGGAACAGATGGGAACGGTGCTGACTCCGGGCATGGGATTCAGGTTTATGACAGTCATCACCCTGACCGCGGGGACAGCTTTTATCATGTGGCTGGGCGAACAGATCACTGAAAAGGGAATCGGCAACGGCATTTCGCTTATCATTTTTGCAGGCATCATAGCGCGTCTGCCGGAAGCAATAGGAAACACTTTCCGGCTGCTTTCCACAGGGGAAATGAGCATCTTTGTCGTAGTGTTCATTCTGATTCTCATGGCAGCGGTACTCGGGGCGATTGTTTTTGTGGAGCAGGGACAGCGGCGTATTCCGGTTCAGTATGCCAAACGGGTTGTGGGCAGACGGATGTACGGGGGGCAGAGTACGCATCTGCCGCTCAAAATCAATACATCCGGCGTTATTCCGCCGATTTTCGCCTCCTCGATTATCATGTTTCCGGCAACTGTTGCCAGTTTCATCACGGTTCCGTGGATGCAGAATATCGTATCTGCCATCACGCCGGGAAAACTGATCTATGAACTGCTGTATGTGGCATTCATATTTTTCTTCTGTTATTTTTATACTGCCGTGACTTTCAATCCCGTGGATGTGGCGGACAACATGAAAAAACACGGCGGATATATTCCGGGAATACGTCCGGGCAAACGAACCGCGGATTATATTGACCGGGTGCTGACCCGGATAACACTGGGGGGAGCGATATATGTTTCCACGATATGCGTGCTTCCTTCTGTTCTGACGACACAATTCAATGTTCCTTTTTATTTCGGCGGCACCGCGCTGCTTATCGTGGTCGGCGTGGCAATTGACACCATGGCTCAGATTGAGTCTCACATGCTGACGCGGCACTATGAAGGCTTTCTGAAAAGAAGCGGGGGAACCCGGATAAAGGGAAGGTATTAAAAGGGGTGCTGGGTGCTGGGTTCCGGGTGCGGGGTTGATAAGAGGCAGCAGTCTCTCCCCCCAGTACCCAGTACCCAGCACCCAGCACCCCGAACCCCGAAAAGGATAAAGTATGGCAAAGGAAGAACCGATCAGAGTACAGGGTACAGTCATTGAAACCCTGCCGAACGCTATGTTCAAAGTGGAACTGGAAAACAAACATCAGATACTCGCGCATATTTCCGGAAAGATGCGGATGCACTTCATCAAAATCCTGCCCGGCGATACGGTTACGGTCGAACTTTCGCCATACGACCTCACACGCGGCAGAATCACATACAGATCGAAATGAAAAAAGAAGGTTCGGGGTAAGGGGTTCGGGGTCAGAGGTTTTTTTTACCTCTCACCCCTGACCTCTGACCTCGGATTAAGGAGTGAAAATGAAAGTCAGGGCTTCGGTGAAAAAGATGTGCAACAAATGCAAAATCATCCGCAGAAAAGGAACGGTAAGGATAATCTGTGTGAACAAACGGCACAAACAGAGACAGGGATAAAGATTGAAAATTGAAGATTGAAAACTACAGACTTTCAGAAATTGAATTTCACTGCGTCATCGCTTCTTTGTGAAATTCAATTTCTGAAAATCTGTATTCAATATTCAATTCGTCAATATTCAATTCAGAAGGGGGATATTTTGGCAAGAATCGCGGGTGTTGACTTACCGAAAGGTAAACGGATTGAAATAGGACTGACCTACATTTACGGTATCGGCAAAAACACTGCCCGGCATATCATCTCGACCCTTAATATGAATCCCGATACCCGGACGGATGATCTTACGGAGTCTGATGTCAACGGTATCCGTAAGATGATTGACAGCCATTGCAAAGTCGAAGGAGAGCTTCGTACAGATATCTCCATGAATATAAAACGGCTGATGGATCTGGGATGTTATCGCGGGCTTCGTCACCGCAGATCTCTTCCGGCACACGGACAGCGGACAAAGACCAATGCAAGGACGAGGAAAGGGCCCAGAAGGGCTGCCATAAAGAAAAAGGGCGCTGCAACCAAGAAGAAATAAGTGAGAAGTGAAACAGTGAGAAGTGAATACCGTACAGTCAATTTTCAATTCTCACTTTTCAATTCTCACTTCAAAGGATTATTGTATGGCAAAAAGAAAAGTTCGTGCAAAAAAGAAAGAGAAAAAAAACATACTCAACGGCGTGGTTCATATCCAGTCCACGTTTAACAATACCATCGTCACGATCACAGACCCGGTGGGAAATATTGTCTCATGGTCAAGTTCAGGGGTTCAGGGATTCAAGGGATCGCGTAAAAGCACGCCGTTTGCCGCCCAGCTTGCAGCGGAAGATGCTGCCAAAAAAGCTATGGAGCATGGGATGAGGAATGTGGAAGTTTTTGTCAAAGGTCCCGGCGCAGGCAGGGAATCCGCATTGCGTTCATTGCAGGCTGTGGGGTTCAATGTGATGATAATCAGAGACGTGACGCCGATTCCGCATAACGGGTGCCGGCCGCCCAAAAGACGCAGGGTGTAGTAATTGAAAAGTGAGAAGTGAAAAGTTAGAATCGCTTAATATCCGCTTTTCGATTAAACAAGGAGGAGAATTTGGCACGATACACAGGTTCTGTCTGCCGGCTATGCCGACGTGAAAACTTGAAGCTGTTTCTGAAAGGAGACAGATGCTATTCTGACAAATGTGCGTTTGACCGCCGCGGTTATCCGCCGGGTCAGCACGGTCAGCGCCGGCGTGGAAAGATTTCGGATTACGGTGTGCAGCTCAGGGAAAAGCAGAAAGTGAAACGGATGTACGGACTTTCCGAGGGTCAGTTCCGTCTGTTTTTCCAGAGAGCCGACCGTCAGAAAGGCATAACAGGTACGAATCTGCTGGTTCAGTTGGAATGCAGGCTTGATAATGTGGTTTACCGGCTCGGTTTTGTGAATTCACGGACACAGGGCCGTCATTTTGTCAGACACAGCCATTTTCTGGTCAACGGCAGGAAAGTAAATATTCCGTCATATACGGTCGAGGTGGGAGATATCATCAGTATCCGGGAAAAAAGCCGCACCATTCAGGCAATAGGCGACGCTCTGGATGCGGTGGTGCGAAGAGGGGTTCCGCAATGGCTTGAACTGGAAAAAGAAGGCATGAAAGGTGTTATGAAAATGCTGCCTGTCCGTGAAGACATGACTATGCCCATGCAGGAACAGCTTATTGTTGAGCTTTATTCCAAATAATCTCAGTTATATCAGTTATCAGTTGCCGGTCATTTTGTATCAGAGTGATTACTGTTTGCTGATTACTGATTACTGATTCGAGTTCGGAGATCAGAATATGTCATCAAATGAACTCATGTATATGAACTGGCAGGAGATGATCAGGCCGGAAAAAGTTCAGGTGACCCGGAAACCGACTTATGGCAAATTTGTCTGCGAACCCTTGGAAAGAGGCTTCGGCACAACCATCGGCAATGCGTTGCGGCGGATTATTCTCTCATCCCTTTACGGGGCTGCCGTAGTATCGGTGAAATTCGATGCGGTGATGCACGAGTTCAGCGTAATTCCGGGTGTTCTTGAAGATGTGTCCGAGATTATCCTGAATCTGAAAGAAGTCCGTCTGAAACTGTCTCCCGAGGCTGACCCCGGAATTCCGAGAACTGTCCGTATTGACGCCGAAGGAGAGCGTGATGTGACTGCCGGCGATATTGTCAGCGATGACGGAAGCCTTGAGATTCTTAATCCGGAACTGCACATTGCGACACTTTCAAACAGTTCGAAACTGAGAATGGAAATGGCTGTGAAAATCGGGAAAGGGTATGCGCTTGCCGAGATAAACAAAGACCCGGACGCTCCTCTTGGAACCATACCCACAGATGCAGTGTTTTCCCCTGTCAGACGGATGAACTATACGGTGGGAAATGCCCGTGTGGGGCAGCGTGCCGATTATGACAAGCTGACCATGGAAATCTGGACCGACGGAAGTATTGTGCCTGAAGACGCGATTGCATATTCCGCCAAAATATTAAAAGAACAGATGACGATTTTCATCAATTTCGATGAGGAGCTTGAGCCGGGGCCGGAAAGGAAGTCCGAAGAGGATGACCGTCCTCAGTTCAATGAAAATCTTTACCGGAGTGTGGAAGAACTCGAACTTTCCGTGCGAAGCGCCAACTGCCTTAAAAATGCGGATATCCATAAGATATATCAGCTTGTCAGCAAAACCGAATCGGAAATGCTGAAAACCAAAAATTTCGGAAGAAAATCCCTCAATGAGATCAGAGAGGTTCTCTCGGAAATGGGGCTTTCTCTCGGAATGAAATTAGACGGATTCCTTCCTCCCGAAGAAGACAAAGAGGAAAACGAATAATCTCAGGGCAGGCGGGGTTCCGCCCGCCCGGAAGCGAAGGATAAGGTTATGAGACATCAGAAAGCCGGTTTGAAATTAAACAGAACAAGCAGTCACAGGAATGCCATGTTCCGGAATATGGTCACATCCCTGTTCAAATATGACCGTATCCGGACCACAGATACAAAAGCAAAGGAACTGAGACGGTGGGCAGATCATCTGATTACACTGGCAAAGCGCGGAGACCTTCATGCGCGGCGTCAGGCAATGGCGATTATGCAGGAAAAAGATGTGGTTCACAAACTCTTTGAAGAAGCATCTGACCGGTTCGGATCCATAAAAGGCGGGTATTCCCGGATTGTCAAACTGGGAATAAGACCCGGAGACAAAGCGACGGTCTCGCTGGTAGAACTTCTTGCCATTGAAAAAAGCAAAAAGAAAACTCCGGAGAAAAAGAAGACAAAATCGAAAGCTCCGGCAGAAAAGAAAACCGAGGAAATATCTGCTCCCGCTGTCGAAGCGGAAAAGAGTGAATAGTGAGAAGTGAGAAGTGAGAAGTGAGAAATTTTACTTCTCACTGTTCACTTCTCACTTTTCAATATCATCATATCCGTTGCAAGTTCCGCAACCCTGTCCGAAGCCCCTGCCCTTCCCAGCATGTTCCGAATACCGAGCAGACGCAGTTTCATCCGCTCAAGTCTCCGAGGATCGTCTGTCATATTCAGCACCGTATCTGCAATATTTTCAGGAGAAGCTTTGCCCTGAATCAGTTCAGGGACGATTTCTCTGCCTGCGATAAGATTCACGAGACTGATATGTCTCACCTTTATCATGGCTCTGCCCGCCAGATAACTCAAAGGCGAGACTTTATAGATGACCGCCATAGGCACACCGGCAAGTGCGCCTTGCAATGTCACTGTGCCGGACGCGGCAACCGCTACAGAACAGGCTTCAAAGGCTTTTTCCGCGCCGGTGACATAAGAGAATTGAGAATTGAGAAGTGAGAAATGAGAAATGATGTTTTCTGCGAATTCTCTTTTTACAGAAGGCGCGAGAGAAATGACAAATTCCATGTCGTTGCGCTTCTTGTTCAAGATGCAGGCTGCTTCGAGCATCAGCGGCAGATGTCTTGCAATCTCTCCTTCACGCGAACCGGGCAGAAAAGCGATGCGTAAGGATTCAGGCGCGGGGTGCGAAGTGCAGACTGCCTGATCGAGCAGAGGATGCCCGACATAGCTTACCGGGATATTGTGCTTTCTGTAAAAGCTTTCTTCAAAAGGCAGGATAACTGCAATATGACTGACGCGTTTTCTGATTTTTTTCACCCTGCCTCTGCGCCATGCCCATATCTGAGGGCTGATATAATACAGCACAGGAATATTCAGGCGTTTTGCCGTGCCTGCAATATGGAGATTGAAATCCGGGAAGTCAATCAGAATGACAAGATCGGGGCGCCGGGTTCTCAGAAAATTTTTGACTGCTGCCATGGCTTTGAAAATGCCGGACAGTCTGGAAAAAACCTCGGTTATTCCAACAACCGACAGAGTCGAAGCATCTGCCAGAAGATAAACTCCGGCATCTTTGAGATGCTCTCCGCCGATGCCGGAAAAAGACAGCACAGGATTTTTCTTCAGCATAGCCTTTACCAGTGCTGCCCCGTGAAGGTCGCCGGAAGCTTCTCCGGCAATAATCATAATATGTTTTTGATTTGTCATGTTTTGATTTGTCATGGAAAGCTTTCTCTAAAACGAGAGATGACCGTATTCGGCTTTGATCTGCTCTATGATGTTCAAAGCGATCTTCAGAGCATCGCGCCCCATCTGCCCCGTGACTTCGGATGTCTCGCGCTTTCTGACCGCATTGACAAAAGATTTAAGCTCATTTTCCAGAGCATCGCCCTGAGTAAAAAACATCCGGCTTATCTCCATGCCGGGTATCTGTTCCGTATCCGGAAAGATTATGGTTTCCGCATGATGCAGACCCTGTTCCGCAGCGCGCATCCGCACTGCCGTGATTTCACGGCTGCTGAAGTCAACGGATATATATGCGTCTTTCTGGAACATCCTGAGCTTTCTTTCATTTTTCATTGAAATTCTGCTCGCAGTCACATTCGCCACGCATCCGTTTTCAAATTCCAGCCGGGCATTGGCAATATCCAGATGGTCCGATACTACGGAAACTCCGGACGCGTGGATATTTTTTATCTCCGAGCGGACAAAATTCAAGATAATGTCAATATCGTGAATCATCAGGTCCAGCACCACGCTGACATCCGTGCCTCTGTCTTTGTAAAGACTCAGACGGTGCGATTCGATGAACATCGGTTTTTTTACAATATCTCTCAGAGCAATCACTGCGGGATTGAACCGCTCCAGATGTCCCACCTGCACGATCAGCCCCTTTGACTCAGCCAGTCTGATCAGGGCATCCGCTTCCTCAAGGCTTAATGTCATGGGCTTTTCGATCATCACATCCGTATTGTTTTCGAGAAAATCTTTGCTGACGCCGAAGTGATACTTCGTCGGCACCACAATGCTGACTGCATCTGTTTTCCCGATAAGTTCCTGATAATTCCGATATGCTTTTGTGCCGAGCCGCTCTGCGACTTCGCGTGCCTGAGAGAAATCCGTATCTGCGACACCGGTAAGTTCCACATCAGGCATCAGTGCATATTTCTCGGCATGAAACTTTCCGAGGTAGCCCACGCCCACAACGCCGACACGGACGGGGCGCCGGGTTTGAGGTTCGGGGTTCGAGGTTCGGGGTTCGGGCTGCGGGCTAGGGGGGACCGGTGACTTGCCCGAACCCTCCCCCCCGGACCCCGAACCCCGAACCCCGAACCCGGCACCCAGCGCGGTAATCGAAATGCCGAGCCGGTCTGCAAGAGCAGTCATTTCCTCCCGGTCAAACACGACTGTTTTTCCGGCTTCGACCGCAAGCACTTTTACGCCGGAGCGGTGCATGGTATCAATGGTCTGAACGCCGACCGCAGGGATATCAAAACGGAAATCCTGAGCCGGTTTGCAGACTTTGACTGCAACCGCGCTTCCTTTGCTAAGTTTTCCGCCCCGGATAATGGTTTCATCAGTGCCGTCTATTGCTTCCACTGCCAGCACTGATCCGCCTGCCACAACTACGCACTGCCCGATATCTGACTTTCCGATTTCTTTTGCCAATTTCCAGCCCAGAGCAATATCGCTGTTTTCGGAACGGCTCGGTTTTCTGCGTGTCCAGCACCCTTCAGGAGCTAAAAGATCAGGAAGCAGAAAAGTTGACTCGCGTATGACAATGCCTTCTTTTTCAAGCACTCTGGCAAAAGTTCTCAGAATATTGTCGTCATGTGTATGCAATATATCCGCAATAAGGGAGATAGCTTTCATATCGGGTTTCACATCCGAAAACATACGGGTTTTTCTGATTGCGCCCATCATCACAGCCTCGCTCACGCCATGATTTCTGAAGAACCTGATCACCCGTCCGATCTGCCCCAGATGTACCCATTCGATAGAGTCAACATGCTCTGCAAGACCGGGATCCGCTTCATTGAGATATGCCACTGCACAGACAGCAAAGCCTTTGGATTTTGCCTTCTTTGAAAAGATCAAAGGGAACTGTCCGCTCCCTGCTATGAGTCCGATTTTCATAGTTTGGAATTGAGAAGTGAAGTAAAACGGTTTTGCAAATCGTTTTATCAATATGATGATCTGCAAAAAGCAATATTCAATTTCCCTTTACTCCTTAAAGATTTTATAAAGCGTCAGATGCCCCAGTACAGGGGTCTGCCATTCTTTTATTTTAAAAAAAGTCATGCCGCTGAGTATCTGCTCCGCTGCTGCCCGACCGCCGTTTTTTTCATCCGAGAGAAAATAATTCGGGTGATTTTCCCTTATAAACAGGGGCTGACCTTTCCCGTCTGTTCTCAGGACTGCATCTGCGTCAAAGCATGGCGCACCCGGATACTTCAGATTTGCATAAAAATGAATCAGCCGGACACTCTTAAAAAAGCCTGCCACCAGAATTTCTTTTTCATTGCCTTCTCTCTGCGAAACAAACTCTCCGATTTCCCTGAAAACGAGCTTGTCTTTAAGGTAATTTGCCCGCAATGTCTTAGGCGCTAACAGAGCAAGAATCAGGAAGCAGACAATCGCATGACTTATCAAAGGACTGCATTTCAATTGCTTCTGCGTAAATGCAGTCATTTTTTCCAGACCGTATCCGATAAATACAAATGCCGGAAAGATGAACAAAAGCGCGAATCTGTCGGTCATGACCCAGTTGTAAATGATCTGGCAGTACAAAAGACACAGAGCCGAAACAGAGAGCATTGAGAAATAAATCAGCCGTGAATCTTCTCTGATACGATGTCTCACAGTCATTATGCCTGCAATCATAATGAGAGCAAAGACATAGAAAAGTGTTTCTGCAATTTCAACGGACAATGCGCCCAGAGCCAACAGCCATAAGAGATTTCGGACTACCGGAAAAAAATATGGGCTGAAGCCTTCGAGGTTCTGATCGCTCAGATGCCTCAGATTGTCTCTCATCATCCGATAGCCTGAAACCACGTCCGAAGGCATCGTCAGTATCCGAGGCTCGAGCATATTTATCATATCACTGCGGAAAACCGAAATATAGCAGACTGCCAGCGAAAAAAGAATAAGAATCGGCAGGATAAAAAAGAACAGCCGCTGTTTTCCGTACTCATGCCGCGTAACAATGAGATGAAATATCGAGACAAAGATAAACATCGCCGCCTCGATTCTTGCCCACATTCCCATGATAAAACTGACACTGCCGAGAAAAATGGCAAGATTATTTTTTCCCTCGGTCCCGAGAATGAAAAAATACAGTCCGGTCAGAGAAAAGAACCAGTAAACCGGATCCCGCATAACATCCTGACTCACATAGACGAGACATGGCAGCAGCGCAAAAATCAGCAGATTCAGTGCGCTCGCTGTTTCGTCGAAAAACCGTCTGAGCAGATGATACATCGGAATGAGAGACAATGTTCCGAAGAACAGAGAGACAATTCTTGCCGAGACAATCCAGTCCCCGAAAATCTTACAGCTCGCTGCAATCAGGACAGGATAAACGGAAAGATAATGGAAACAGGCGGTGAGCGAATCCCATAATCCGTAGTGCAAAGCCCTTGCCTGCTGAATATAAAAAGTCCCGTCCGGATTTATCAGAGGAATAAAAACAAAAGAATAAAGACGGATGGCAAATCCCAGAAGAATTACGAGTCCGGCAGTTCCCGGAAGCCTCCGTCCGCTTTTTACAGAAAATATTTCTTTCATTGTTCAACAGCAGCGAACTGCCCGAACTCATCTGTTTTCGGACGATAAAAAATCATAGCTCCTGCCGAGAGTGCGATAAATGTATAAAGCGTCGGGAAGTCCTCGCCTATCAGAAACAGGAGCAGTCCGTAAATTCCCACGCTTTCCGACATTGCAAGAGAAACCATAACCGCGGCAAAATATCTTTTTGCGATCCGAGACGCGTCAGCCGGTTTCCGGATCGTCAGAATGAATCTTCGGATAAAGCCTGCGGCAACAATTTCAACAGCAGATACCAGCATAAGGATGTTTTTTATCAATCCCACAGGAAATTCAGGACCGAGATCAGCTTTTATCTGCGCGCCGAACATATAGGCGATCAGCACATAAACTGCAAGCGTCCCCAGCATGGATGCCCATATTATCCGAATGATATTCATCTGTTTTTTTTCCTCTGTATTCAACATGACACTGTCTCCTCTCAGGCTGTCCGATGTCTGAAAATAAAAAACTGAGTTTTCCTCTCTTTCGTCACGGGAAGCCGGGGCTTCCCCGGCAAGTGCGTTCCCAAGCTGGGGCTTGGGAACGAGGAAAAATATATGTCCGTGTACTTATCATACTTATCCGGCTGCGGCAACCTCATTTTTCAAAAAAAAACGGATAATGAATTCCGTTGACAAAATATCTGCTTTGACAGTAAATATCAGACTCTGATTCTTGACACTCAAACTTTGAAAGACAGTTATGGAACATTCCGTGAAAGAAAAAAAGCCGAATGCACGCGAAACCGCATTGTTTATTTTGAACACATTAGACAGAACGCATAAAACTTTGGACAGCATATTGGAAGACATCCTTGAGGCAAATGAGCTTTCAAGACGGGACCGTGCATTGGTTCACGCGCTGGTTTACGGCGTGCTGAGATGGCGCGGGCATCTCAACTGGCTTATCGGACGATTTTCCAGAACGCCGTTAAACCGGATCGAACCCCGGATTCTCAATATTCTCAGGCTCGGTCTTTTCCAGATTGTTTATCTGGATAAAATTCCTGTTTCAGCCGCGGTCAACACTTCTGTCGAAATGGCGAAAGCTTTTGCCGCGCCCTGGGTGCTGCGTTTTGTCAACGCACTGTTGCGGAATGCTGCCGGAGAATACAAAACAGTTTCCTTTCCGGATGCAGACAAAGACCCGGTTTACGCTATGTCGGTGGAAAAATCTTTTCCGAAATGGCTCATAGAACGATGGGCAGAGCGTTTCGGAATCGAAGAGACCGGAAAACTCTGCGATGCGGTCAATGCGATTCCGCCCATTACGGTGCGGGCAAATACCCTGAAAATCAGCCGTGACGATCTGATAAAAGCAATCGGAGAAGATGCCGGACAGATTCGGATGACATCTTACTCGGCTGACGGCATTTCTTTTTTCAACCCGAAAATTGCCATACCGGAAATGAAAGCTTTCAAAGACGGATTGTTTCAGGTTCAGGATGAGGCGGCGCAGCGAGTGACGCTTCTTTTGGACCCTCAGCCCGGAGAGTCGGTTTTGGACGCGTGCGCGGGTCTTGGCGGAAAAACCGGGCATATTGCCCAGCAGATGAAAAATCAGGGGCATATTTCGGCTGCCGATCATGATGAGAGAAAGCTTTCGCGCCTGAAAACAGACATGGAAAGGCTCGGGGCCTCAATTGTCACTACCTGTGTACAAGACCTGAATAGTTCTCACTTCTCACTTCTCACTTCCCACTTAAACGGCTTTGACCGTGTTCTGCTGGATGCTCCATGTTCAGGGCTTGGCGTTCTGCGGAGAAATCCGGATGCAAAATGGTCTGTGTCAAAGAAAGATTTGGCACGATGCAGGGAGCGGCAGATCAGATTTATGAATAATCTTGCCGGGCTTGTAAAACTTTCCGGCGTTTTCGTGTATGCGGTATGCAGCACAGAACCCGAAGAAAATGAAGAGGTTATAAGGGCATTTCTGGAACAGCATTCGGAATTTGAAACAGAATCCGAACCTTTGAAAACCTTTCCTCATATTGACAATATGGACGGCTTTTTTTCGGTCCGTATGA
>DYRK01000629.1 GCA_020718785.1 Desulfatirhabdium butyrativorans
GATACGGCGGCGGAAAAAAAGTGAACGGGCGGAAACGCCGTATTCTCACCGACGTCCCCGGACTGATCATAGCCGTAGCCGTCCGCAGCGCCGGTATTCAGGACCGGGACGGAGCAAAACCGCTTCCGGCGAGGGTTTGCGGCCGGATTGCCCGTCTGAAACTGATTCCTGCCGACGGCATTTATAACGGAGATATTGCCGGACGGCTGAAGAAACACTTCGGAGCAGTACCGGAAGCAGTACAGCGACCCGAAGGCAGCAAAGGCTTCACGCTTCTTCCCCGCCGATGGGCAGCCGGGAGAACCTTCGCACGGCTGAACCGGCACCGCCGCCTCAGCAAAGACTGCGAATACCTGACGGATACAAGCGAAGCCATGATAAAAACCGCTATGATCGGTCTTATGCTGCGCCGTCTCACAACTAAAACTGAATAGTTTTACTAATTTTCAAACGCCTTCTAAGCGGCCGACCATTATGATTTATAAGATTCGGCGGGTCAGACATTTCTGTCTGACCTTTATCATGAACAGGCAAAAATGCCTGTTCTGCCGCAAAAAAATTATAAGTCTTTAAGTCCGCTCGCTTAGTTATCAGCGATAAGAAAGGCATGGTGATGGCAAAACCGTCAAAGCCCGGCGATAAAGAAAAATCTACCCACTTTCCTGATTGGATTCACGACTATCCAAGAAGACCTGATGAAAATTGTAAGAACTACGCTGAAAGAATACTTAAAGAAAAATACGGGAAATGCGACCCCAGAGCAGATAGAAGAGGTCCATGGTCAGAATACAGTAAGATCAGAAAAGCTTGTGAACGTGGAGGATTATCATCTTAAACGATGAAGTTTGCGAGGAGGTATCTCATGGGGGAATTATTATCTGAAAACAAAGTGGAAATGTATCCTTATGCCTATATTTACCAAAAGAGGAAAACCGTACTGATCTGGCAGACAAACGGCGAGGACACATTCAGACTTGATTCGGAAAACCGTCTGATTTCCGCTCAGACAGTCGAAGAGTTGAAGCATATTTTGGGAAAAGATGCTGACAGCGTGGAATGGTCAGAAGTCGCTGAAATCAATTTTGACAGATTTCGGACAGCTTTGAAAAATTTGAGACATGACAGAGCTTCTTCCGAAAAGACTTGCAGCCTGTTATTAGACGGATGGAATTTTTTGGAAGATATGGCTCGGACATTCGGACTTGACAAAGAAATGGAAAAACTGCGAACTTCGACGATGAATAAAGCTTATAAAAAATTGTTTTACGGAAACAATCTTTCTCCGATGACACCTGACGGATGCTCATATCATCCGCTTTGGACATCGGAGGAAATATCCGCACTTCGCAGATCGTTTGAAAATATATTTAATTTATTAATAAAAAATGGAATTTTCAAAGAAATCTCAATCCCGGACTATAATATAACGTGAGTTCGACATAATTTTTTACCGCAAAGGACGCAAAGGATACGCAAAGTACGCTGTGAATGCACAATGTCTGAGTTTTTTCCGCTCCGGCAAAGCGGAAATAAAAATTATTGCGCTCTTTGCGGCTTCTCTGCGTCCTTTGCGGTAAGTTTTTATATGAAAATCAGGCAGTTTTATATCGAACTCACGTTAATATAAGATCACAAGATAAGTCGGACAGGTTTGAGAGTCATATAGCCATCCCGTGAGTTCGGATATCCCGGCGTCCGAATATTGACTTTTCCCGGCGAAAAGGTTAAATTGCTCTGATTGCATTGGACCCTATCGGAATCCGTTGAATTTTTTTCTTTAATCCATGAAAAATTTCCTTGACGAATTTGATAAAGATATTCGCAAAATATTGATTGCCCAGTTCCGCAACTTCTGGACGCATACTTCCACAGCCATTGAGGGAAACACCCTCACGCTCGGAGAAACCGCTTTTGTGCTTGAAGAAGGGTTGACTGTTTCGGGCAAGCCGCTTAAAGACCATCAGGAGGTTGTGGGACATGCGAGAGCAATTGATCTGATTTATGATCTGGTGAAAAGGGAAACGGAAATCACCGAGACAGACCTGTTCAATCTCCACAAAGCGGTTCAGACCGAACTCATGTTTGATGTTTACCAGCCTGTAGGCTCGTGGAAAGTCGAACCGAACTGGACATCCATGATTGACGGAGACAGACAGGTTATCTTTGAATATGCCTCGCCGAAAGATGTGCCGTCGCTGATGAAAGAATGGCTCAGACTTCTCAATTGCCACGTCTCTTTGTCTTCAAAGGAAAATGTTTCAGAAGCAGATGCCCTTTCCGCTTATGCGGAACTCCATATTGCTTTTGTCCGCATCCATCCTTTCTTTGACGGGAACGGACGCATGGCCCGCTTAGTTTCCAATATTCCTGTTCTTAAATCAGGCTTTCCGCCGATTATCATCCCCAAAGAACGGCGGAGGGAATATATCATGTCTCTCACCGAATATCATCTGGCCGCAGGCATTCCCAACCCGGGGCAGCCTTTGCTTCCTGAAACGGAAAAATTGGAAAAATTCAAAATATTCTGCGCCGAATCATGGAAAGGCTCAATGGAGCTTGCCCGTGCGGCGCAGGAAAAGCAGGCGGAACGGAGACGTAGCAACTCGTGACAACTCAAACTTTGGTAGTGGTGTAGAAGAGGTGATGAATTCTGCCGGTGTTATCCGCTGTCATTCTGATCTGAGCAAAAAATCTTTTATTATAACAGCGTATTGTTAAAAACGAGATTCTTCGCTTCGCTCAGAATGACACCTCAACATCACCTCTTCTACACCACTACCCAAACTTTTATGTCATTTCGAGCGAAGCGAGCCGAATTTTATAAGATTGGCTTAAAAATTTATCAAATCAGGAGATGAAAGCGTGCGTTATCTTTATATTTTTATTTTGACACTCATGCTCTCTGTTCATACCGGATGGGCGTCAGACAAAGAAAAAGAAGTTGTGGTCTATACCTCCCACGATCAGATTTATTCCGAGCCGGTTCTCAGGGATTTTCAGCAAAAAACCGGCGTCAAAGTCAAAGCGGTGTATGATGTGGAAGCCGCAAAAACCACCGGCATCGTCAACCGTCTCATTGCCGAAAAGGACAATCCACGCTGCGATGTGTTCTGGAACAATGAAAACGGGCGAACCATTGTTCTCAAGAAAAAAGGCGTTCTGAGTCCTTATCATTCGCCATCGGCAAAAGACATTCCCGGACAGTTCAAAGACCCGGAAGGATATTGGGCAGGCTTCGGCGCAAGAGCCAGAGTCGTCATCTATAACAAGAATCTGGTAAAACCGGAAGACATTCCCGCATCTGTATTTGATTTCACAAAAGAAATATGGAAAGGACAATTCGCACTTGCCAATCCCTGTTCGGCACAACGGCAACCCATGCGGCTGCGCTCTTCTGTGTGCTGGGAGA
>DYRK01000630.1 GCA_020718785.1 Desulfatirhabdium butyrativorans
CCGGCGTTTGCAAGCCTTACCAATCCGCCGATATCTAAAATCAGACCCACTCTGCCGTCAGGCATGATAGCGCTTCCTGAAATACCGACTATATTCCGGATCATTTTTCCCAGTGTTTTGATCACAATCTGCTGGCTGCCTATCAGTTCATCCACAAGAAGCCCGGCCTGCCGTCCGTCATCTTCCACCACCACCGCAATTGCACGGGTGGGGTCTTCTTCGGTATTTCCGATCCCGAAAAGTCTGCCCAGCCGGAATAAGGGAATCAGTTTTCCCTGAAGCAGTATCATTTCTCCTTTGTTGAAAACGGTTGACATATCCTTGTGCGTCGGACGCACAGACCTGACAATGGAAACCGTCGGCATTACATAACGCTCGGTTCCCACCCTGACAACCATCCCGTCAATAATCGCCAATGTAAGGGGCAGGTTTATTTTAAAAACGCTTCCCTTTCCTGAAACCGACCGGATTTCAATCTGTCCGCGAAGCGATTCGACATTTTTTTTCACCACATCCATTCCCACCCCGCGCCCTGAAACCTCGGAGACGTTTTTGGCTGTGGAAAATCCGGGGCTGAAGACCAGTTCGAACAGTTCCTTGTCGGCTATTGTGCTGCTGTTAAGACCGCGCGTATCCTGAATCAGTCCTCTTTGCAGAGCTTTGGCGAAAATTGCTTCCCGGTCAAATCCACGCCCGTCATCTTCAACCTTTATCACCACATTTCCGGCAGAATGACACGCGGATAATTTTACAGTACCTTGAGCGGCTTTGCCGTTTTTTGCGCGATCCTGCGGCAGTTCGATGCCGTGATCCACGGCATTGCGGACAATATGCACCAGGGGATCATTTATCATATCCACCATATTGCGGTCAATTTCAGTATCTTCGCCTTCGGTGACAAAGCTGATATTTTTGCCGAGCTTGCGGGACAGATCCCTTACTAACCGCGCCATTTTCTGAAAAACAGCTTTGAGAGGAATCATCCGCATGGACATGCTCATATTTTGCAGTTCACGGACGATTTTGGCTGTCTGGGACACTTTTCTGAAAAGATCGTGGTTTGTTCCGTCAGCCATGCGTTCATCCTGAGCCACCATCGAATGGGAGACCACCAGTTCGCCCACCATGTCAATAAAGCGGTCCAGCCGCTCAACGGGAACGCGGACCGAGGAGTCTGCCACGGTCTGTCTGACGCGCTCGCCGGTATCGCGCAGCCGGAGTCCCCGTGCAACATCAATCAGAGATTCTGCCTGAGAGCGGACATTTCCCTCATTGTCGCTGTCTGTTTCAGAATCTTCGATGGAAAGTTCCTCCTTCGGAGCCGCAGTCTCTGTTTCGGGCAAAGATTTCGGGACTTCTTCGGAGGCTTTTTCAGGAGCAGCATTTTTTTTTTTCAGAATTTGCAGGGATGCCGACGGTTTTTTCTTAGCGGGCATGGGTTTTTCACGCAGTCTGAGATTTCCAGAACCGGCAAGAACATTCAGCAGCGCGTCATATCCTTCGGGTTTGAAAAACGGTTTTCCCCTCATCGCTTCCGCAAGTCTCTGAAAAAGTTCTTTGAACATATCCGCAGCCCTGAGAGCAAGATCGGCATAATCGTCGGTGTATCGTATCTGCCGGTCACGGATCCGGCTTAAAAACGATTCTGCATAATGTGCCATTTCCGTCATAATGGTGAGTTCGAAAAACGCCGAAGTTCCCTTGATGTTATGAAATGTCCGAAACACAGTATTCACCGCTTCCATGTTTTCCGGCTCTTTTTCAAGCATCAGCAATGCCTCTTCCGCATTGGATATCAGATCGCTGCTTTCATTGACAAAAGCCTTGAGCAGTTCCATATCCGCATCTTCAGGCATATAATTTGTTTCTTCTTTGTTATATTCAGACTCCGCGGACATTCCGCAGGCGGGAACCGGTTTTTCTTTCGGCTGTCCCTGTGCTCCTGCCGTATTCATGGCTTCCTCTATCATCAGACCGATTTCGCCGAGGATATCCGATCCTGCCGCAGGTGAAACAGAATTTTCAGGAGCGATGATCTCTTCGATTTTTCGTATGGCCTGAACAATTTTTGCCCTCGAAGGTTCGGGGTATGAGCTGTCGGATGCAGCGGTGTTTAAAATTTCCCGCAGGACTGTCAGTTCCGAAATATTATCCGGGTCCGTCTGAATCAGCATCGCTGCCGCATCATCGAGAGATGAGGTGATCTGGGTAATTTCATTATAATTATCAGGCATATATATTCTTCCGTAATGTTCTCTGTTTCAGCAGGGCGGGTGAAAACGCCTTGCTCCGTCTCCGCGATGCCGCAAGATTGTTTCCGCAAGGGCGGGTTTTACCCACCCCGTCCGGATAATATACTGCCTGCCGGCATAATCTGCGCTTCTGTAAAACGGCTTTGCAAGCCGTTTTTTACGGAGAAACGGTTTGCAAAACCGTTTTACGGCAGTGTTCAAAAGCTCAGTTTATAACGGCGGACAGTATATCATTATGCTGCTTTTTCAAGCAATGAAATTTCATCGGTTCCGAGAACCCGGTCAATGTCAAGCAGAATTTTCACGCCGCCGTCGGTTTTTGCCATTCCGAGAATATAATCCGTATCCAGTTTTGTACCGAAAGCCGGGGTATCTTCAATGTCTTCGCCTTTGATGTTCAATACCTCGGAAACCGTATCCACCACAATGCCGATCATAATATTTCCTGCATCTCCGGTGATTTCCACCACAATTATACATGTTCTGTCCGTATAATCCATCGCGTCCATCCCGAAGCGCAGCCGCAGGTCCATCACCGGGATAACCTTTCCCCTCAGATTGACGACCCCTTTCACAAAATTCGGTGTCTGAGGCACAAAAGTGATGGGCATCATCCCGATAATTTCTTTGATCTTCAGAATGCCGATACCGTACTCTTCTCCGGCAAGGGTGAACGTCAGATATTTCCCCTCCCTCTCTCCCATTACCTTTACAGCCTGATTCATTACTTCAGCCAATTTTCCCATGGTCTGTTATGCCTCCTTACTATTTTTGTTATATAAAAAATTATAAATTTTCGTGTATCGGATTTAAAAAAAATCTGTTTCTCAGCACCCTGTCCATGCCCAATGAAGTTTTCAGTTTTCAGTGGATTCAAAGATCAAATAATGATATTTCTCGTTCCCAAGCCCCAGCTTGGGAACGCACTTGCCGGGGAAGCCCGGCTTCCCGTGACGGGAGACGGACCGAAGCCGGGGCTTCGGGCGCAGACGCGTTCCCAAGCAGGGGCTTGGGAACGAGGAAGATTTGCGAAATCGCTTTGCAGCCGATTTTCTTTTTTTCTCGTTCCCAAGCCCCGGCTTGGGAACGCACCTGCCGGGGAGGTTCCCCGGCTTCCCGTGACGGGAGACGGACCGAAGCCGGGGCTTCGGG
>DYRK01000631.1:0-1683 GCA_020718785.1 Desulfatirhabdium butyrativorans
CGGCTTCGGGCCGTCTCCCGTCACGGGAAGCCGGGGCTTGGGAACGAGAAAAAAAAATGATCTGCGTCTGTTTTAAGCCCGGGCGTTTTACAGTAAAACGGCTTTGCAAGCCGTTTTTTCCTCGTTCCCAAGCCCCGGCTTGGGAACGCATCTGCGCCCGAAGCCCCGGCTTCGGGCCGTCTCCCGTCACGGGAAGCCGGGGCTTGGGAACGAGAAAAAAAAATGATCTGCGTCTGTTTTAAGCCCGGGCGTTTTACAGTAAAACGGCTTTGCAGGCCGTTTTACCTTCGATCAGTGTCACCAGTTGATTCACAACAGCTTTCATCTCCCGTGCCTGTTCATTCATGTCGCCGGCTGAGGCTGCGGCTTTTTCTGCAATAATCAGATTCTGCTGGGTGACTTTATCTGTCTCTGCCACGGCTTTGCTTATCTCATTTATTCCTACAGCCTGTTCCTGCGAAGCCACCGTTATCTCAGCGAGTAATTCCTCTGCTTTTTTTGTGATTTCAGATAGTTTTGCAAAGGTCTCATCGGTTCTCGCCACAATTTCCGAACCGTTGCGGATTTCATTGACAGTCCCTTCGATCAGGTCTGCCGTGTTCCGGGCTGCTTCTGTGCTACGCAGTGCGAGACGTCTCACCTCTTCAGCTACTACGGCAAATCCGAGTCCGGCTTCTCCGGCTCTGGCTGCCTCCACAGCGGCATTCAATGCCAGCAGATTGGTCCGGAAGGCAATTTCATCAATGGTTTTAATTATTTTCCGGGTTTCTTCGCCGGACCGGGAAATTCTTTCCATGGATCCTATAAGTCCTGTCATGGAAACATCAGCTTCATGTACTGCACCCGAGGCATCTCTCATAAGTTTATGGGCTTCCTGGGCATTGTCCGCGTTCCGGACCGTCATGCCCGACATCTGTTCGAGTGAGGCAGAGGTTTCTTCTGTGGCCGCTGCCTGTTGGGATGAACCTTCGGCAAGGGTATGACTCGCGGAAATTCTCTGATTCGAAGCCGAAAACATCAGTTCGGAAAATTGGTTGATTTCCGCCATGATCCGATATAAGGGTTTTGTGATTCCCCGTGTAATGAAGCAGGACAGCAGAACTCCCATCGCAGTAAGTATCAGCGGTATTCCGACCATTATGATCTTGATTTTTTTTATCCGTTCGGCCATCCCGTTTTTTTGGATTTCCCGCGCTTTGATGACGTATTCTTCTATATTCCTCGCTGCTGTCACCATATCGTGTTCGTCCGAGGGAATATCTTTGAATTCACGGACTTTCAGATCGGCAAATTCTCTGAATTTTTTCTGATAGATATCAAGCGATGAGAGGATGCTGTCCATCATCTCCATGCTGTTCTGTTCATCAAAGCTGTCTCTGCTTTTCAATGCCTGATCTCTTATCAGTTCTATATTTTTTTCAACCTTGTCAATGTAATCCGGGGTTCTGCGGATGATGAAATTTTTCTCATGCCGGCGCAATGTCGGCAGGTATTCGAGAAGATAATTCATTTCATCTGTTTTGTTTACCTTATCCAGAACATAAAGCATATCCATGTATGCCGATCCGGCAGTGAGAACAATCAGTGCCAAAATAACGGCAAAGCCGCCGAAAATCTTTGTTCTGAGCTTCATGTTCTTAATCATTGTCTCATCCTTTTCTTGCAGAAACGGATTGAAGATTA
>DYRK01000631.1:1783-3402 GCA_020718785.1 Desulfatirhabdium butyrativorans
GCAACATGCGAAAAAGAAAAAATAAAATCCTGAAAGAATTTTATTTTTTCATTTCCGCACTCCTCCGTATTCTTCACATCCGCTCAATGACAGCTTCGGCAAATTCCGAGCATTTTACTTCTTTGGCGCCCTGTATCTGCCGGGCAAGATCATAAGTTACGGTTCCTGATTTCACAGCGGCTGCAACCGCATTCCGGATAAGCCCGGCAGCCTCTTTCCATCCCATGTAGTCAAACATCATCGCTCCGGAAAGAATCAGAGAACCGGGATTGACTTTATCCAATCCTGCATATTTCGGAGCAGTGCCGTGAGTAGCTTCGAACACCGCGCAGTCATCCCCGATATTCGCGCCGGGAGCCATGCCAAGTCCGCCCACCTGCGCGGCAAGGGCATCGGAAAGATAGTCGCCGTTGAGATTCGGAGTGGCAATCACATGGAATTCTTCGGGGCGGAGAAGCACCTGCTGAAAGAGCATATCTGCAATCCGGTCTTTTATGACGACCTTTCCTTCAGGCCGAACCCCATTGTAAGTATCTGAAAGCTCTTTTTCCGTGATGGTTTTACCTCCGAATTTCTCTTTGGCAACCGCATATCCCCACTTGGCAAACGCGCCTTCGGTGAATTTCATGATATTGCCTTTGTGCATCAGTGTCACAGTGGGCAGGCAATGCTCAATCGCGTAGGAAATTGCCCGTGCGGCCAGCCGTTTGGAATTTTTTTCACTCATGGGTTTTATGCCTATGCCGGAATCCTCTGCCACTTCCACGCCCATTTTTTCTTTTAAAAAGGAAATAACCTGCCGGACTTCCGGAGTCCCGGCTTCCCATTCTATACCCGCATAAAGGTCTTCCGTATTTTCACGGAACACCACCATATCCACCTTTTCAGGATGTTTCATGGGATTAGGAACTGCCTCGATATATTTGACAGGTCTGACGCACGCGTAAAGATCGAGCTTCTGCCGGATAGTGACATTCAGACTTCGTATTCCGCTGCCAACGGGCGTGGTCAGAGGACCTTTGATGGAAACGACATATTCCCTGAGCGTATCAAGAGTTTTATCCGAAAGCCATTCTCCGGTTTCCCGCCAGGCTTTTTCTCCGGCAGGAACCGCAAGCCATGAAATTTTCCGTTTTCCGGAATATGCCCGTTCCACAGCGCTGTCCATGACTCTTTTCGCTGCCCGCCAGATATCGGGTCCCGTGCCGTCTCCCTCTATAAAAGGAATCACAGGCATATCCGGCACATTCAATGTTCCGTCCGCATTTTTTGTTATTTTCTGTTCCATATAATATATCCTTTTGATTTTAAACGGTTAAAAATATTATCCGAAAAAAACCGGCGGAAAAAACCGGTTTCTGTTCCGACAAAAGACCTTGCGCGGGTTCATCAAATCCGTTAATATTGCGTCAGGAGAATTGCAAATCATGCCTGAAAAAACAAGGAAAAACTTCAGCGATAAACCAATTTTTTCAAGCTCCTCCCCTGTGTCACACTATCTCTTTTTCCAGTATCACAGCATGACTGTAAGCTATCCGAGGTCTGCCGGCGGATTTGAAACCTTTTTCTCGTTCCCAAGCCCCGGCTTGGGAACGCACTTGCCGGGGAGGTTCCCCGGC
>DYRK01000632.1:0-2238 GCA_020718785.1 Desulfatirhabdium butyrativorans
TGAGCGCCGGGTTAGCCGAATTCCTTTTTTTGCTTTCCCGAACTGCTGTCCAGCACTTCGCGTACTTTGGCTGCCAAGTCCTGCTTTGAAAACGGTTTCTGAATAAAATTGACACTCTCATCCAGTATGCTGTGAGAAGCGATGATGTTGCCAGTGTAACCGGACATGAACAGGCATACGATGCCGGGGTAAAGAAACATCATTTTTTTCGCAAGGTCCGGCCCATTCATTTCGGGCATAATCACATCACTCAGCAACAGATGGATAACGGTGTGAGTCTTTGCCGCAGAGAGAGCCTCGCTTGGACTTGAAGCAGTCAATACCCGATACCCGCAGATTTCAAGCATCTGCCTGACCATCTTTAAATGTAATGTCTCATCTTCTACGATCAGGATGGTTTCATGACCTCTCAGATTCAGATGCTCAGAGCATGTCTTCGGTTCCTGAACTGTTATGTCTGTATGTCGGGGCAGGTAAATCCTGAAAGTCGAACCATATCCCGGCTCGCTGTACACATTGATGAAGCCGGCGTTCTGTCTGACGATGCCGTAAACCGTGGACAAACCGAGTCCGGTGCCTTTGCCTATGCCTTTGGTGGTGAAAAAAGGATCGAATATCTTCTCCATCGTCGGTTTGTCCATGCCGATGCCATTATCACTTACAGCCAGCATGACATACTCACCGGGCTGAAATCCTTTATGCTCTGCACAGTATGCGTCATCAAAAACAGTTTTGTGCGTTTCGATGGTGACTTTTCCCACATCGCCGATGGCATCTCTGGCATTGACGCACAGGTTTGCCAGAATCTGATCAACTTGAGAGGGATCCATTTTGACCGGCCATAATTCTGTTTCCGGCACCCAGTCTAATTCAATACCCTCTCCGATCAGTCGCCTCAATAATTTGAGAGTCCCATTGATGGTCTTGTTCAGGTCAAGTACCTTGGGTGCAATGGTCTGTTTTCGGGCAAATGCCAGCAACTGCCGTGTAATTTCCGCTGAACGGGAAGCCGCGGCCAGGATTCCTTCAAGATTTTTGCGCAGCGAATCCTCCGGGGTTATCTTTCCCAGAGCCAATTCTGCGTAGCCGATGATCACTCCGAGCATATTGTTGAAATCATGTGCCACACCGCCGGCCAATTGTCCGACCGCCTCCATTTTCTGGAACTGCCGAAGCTGCTCTTCGAGTTTCCTTCGTTCGGTAATGTCTTCCTTGACCGCCACATAATGGGTGATGATGCTGTCCGCATCTCTGACCGGGGCGATAATAGCCCGCTCCCAGAATAACTCCCCGTTCTTTTTCCGATTGCAGAACTCTCCCTTCCATACGCCGCCCGAAGTGATGGTTTTCCAAAGCCGGTTGTATTCATCAAGCGGTGTTTCACCGGACATAAGAATTCTGGGGTTCTGTCCCATGGCTTCAGCATAAGTATATCCGGTAAGCTGTATAAACTGGGTATTGACAAACTCGATCCCCGCCTCGGTATCGGTAATGACAATGGAAACGGGACTCTGTTCGACGACCTGGGAAAGCTTGCGAATAGACTGCTCCGTTCGTTTGCGTTCGGTAATGTCCACCAGCACGGCGATATTTCCGGTGATGCTGCCTTCGGTGTCATGAAGAGGTGAGGCATAGACGCTGTAATCAATGGGGCTGCCGTCGCGTATCTTCCGGCGTACATCAACACCCTTCAGGGTTTTTCCGGAAAGAATCAATTCTCTGAAGCGCCTGAATTCCTCCCGATTTTCTTCCGACATCGTCGGGATGATTCTGCCCATAACCTCCTGTGCCTTCCAGCCGAGCATCTTCTCAGCCGCCGGGTTCCATACCGTTCGCACCTTTCCGTCCATATCCAGCCCGATGATAGCCACCGGTACGGTTTCAATGATGGTTCTGAGCAGATCGTTGGACTGCTTCAACTCCATCTGCGCCCGCTTCCTTTCGGTGATATCCTGAATATGGGTGATGAAATATTGAGGTTCGCCTGCGGTGTTACGAATAAAGGCGCTCGACACATGAGCCCAGACGATATTCCCGCTTTTGTTCAGATAACGCTTTTCAAAATCGGTGCTTTCTATCTCACCGGCAAGGGCGCGTTTGACGAACACCTCACCGATAGCTTTATCCTCGTCATGCGTCAGATCGTTGAATCGCATCCGGCAAAGTTCCGCTTCCGTATATCCGACTATCTCGCACAGTTTCCGGTTGGCATTCAACAATCTGCCGTCAACACCGACA
>DYRK01000632.1:2338-3399 GCA_020718785.1 Desulfatirhabdium butyrativorans
CATGTGTTCCGCGGAAATACGACGGATTTGTCAGACATCCGGCACTTATCCCAGATTTCTGTAGTCATGCTTGGGATAATCAGGTCCCCGTTTGTCCCGATGAACCCGAACACGCCGAATTTACTTTTCAACACCTGAAGAACAACCGTCAAAACCTGCGCGTACATCTCTTCGTCCGGAACAGTGAGAAAAATGTTTGCAATCTGATTCTGAATCGCCTTATATTTTTCCGATTGCCGCAACTCTTTTTCTGCTTTCTCACGCTCGCAAATCTCTTTCCCGAGTTCTCTGTTGATGCTTTCCAACGCTGCGGTACGTTCCCTGACCTGTTCCTCCAGGGTGTCCTGCTGGTTTCGCAGTACCTGTTCAGTCTGCCTCAGATCTCTGAAAATGAGATCAAAAGGCTCGGTCATGCCGGTCACGAGCAGCGCCCGGTAGGCGAGGTAAAAGGTCGCGATCTTTAAAAAATGTCCCAGCATGTGGACATAATCGTACATGGTCTTCCATGCGGTGAATGTCATCTCTGCGGATATCGTGCAGATGACAGAGGCGGCAAGCAGGAGATACACCCTGCGGTGAAGGTATTGGCGGTTGATGGAGAACAACCGCAGCGATATGAAGCAGATAACAATAATGACATATTCGCTGATGATTTTGAACCGGGTCATGCCTTGTCCGCTGATAAAGCAGTCGGGAAAACGGCCTGTAAAAATCAGAATGGTGAGCGCTGAGAACACAGCGAAATACCCCAGAACCAGGATGAGCGTATTGATCCTGTGTTTCAGAAAGATGGGGGCGATGAGAAACGTAACGGCCTGCACGCAGCGGGCTGCGATCCAAAATTGCGCGGTCAGTTGCGGTGCAAAGCCCGGAAACAGGCGCAGATCAGGATACGCCAGGGTATGAAGCAGATCGAGGCCGGCGGAACATCCGAAACCGATTCCGATAACTATCAGTCCGTCATTGGGCAAGAACCGACGAGTGTTCCAGGCGATGACCAAAATGCAGAAGCCGATCACAATGCTGTAAAATTCGACCAGGGTGTGGAACAGCACGTACCC
>DYRK01000079.1 GCA_020718785.1 Desulfatirhabdium butyrativorans
GAAATAGACGCGGTGACCGGGAATCTGACTTACATGCCTGCGCCCGATGTTTCCGGCATCGCCAGCGTGACTGTAACATTAACAGGACAAGGAAGCGGTAAATGCACCGGAGAAAATGTCAGCGATCCGCAACAGTTCATCATCAGAGTCAATTCAGTCAATGATCCGCCGGTTTTTACCAAAGGCAGAGATTTGCTTGCAAGGAGTGATGCCGGCTTGCAGACAGTTTCAGGATGGGCAAGCAATATCTCTGCGGGTCCGTCTAATGAATCTTATCAGAACCTGAGCTTTCTTGTGACCACAGACAATGACGCATTGTTTTCAAAACTCCCGGCAATTGATGTGGGGACCGGCGACCTGTCTTATACACCCAAAGAAAATGCCTGCGGAACCGCAACTGTGAGCGTCACACTGAAAGATGACGGCGGTGTTGAAAACAACGGTATTGATGTCAGTTCGCCTCAGACATTCAACATCGCGGTCGGCATTCCGGGCGATGCGGATAACAGCGGCGCACTTGATTTGGGCGATGCTGTCAACATCTTGCAAATGCTGACAGGAGCAAATCCGAAGAATATCTGCTCAGGAGCAGATGTGAATGCGGACAGAAAGATCGGTATAGAAGAAGCTATCTTCATTCTGCGCAGACTCCTTATTTCGGAATCATAAAGAAGAAATGTCTGAGCCGGCGTGTGGGATTTGTCAATCCCAAGCGGGCATTTCCGAGTATTTCGGGAAAACTTTTGATCTGCTGAATTTTGAAAATTCGGCAGCGGCTCAAATCCGCCAGAAAAGTTGCAGAGCGGAAAATTGTCAACGGATTTAACACTCTACAAAAAGGCTTTGAAGAGATAAGATCATGCCAAGAAAAATCATTGATATTTCTGTTTATTTGGAAAATGAGACGGCTTCCGATCCCGAGGGACTCCGTCCTGAAATTACTTATTTCAATCATCATGAGACGTTTTCGCAGATACAGTATTTTTTTTCCGGCTTAAAAAAAGAGGACTTGCCGGACGGACAGACCTGGGCATTTGAAAAAGCGGAACTCACAACACATAACGGCACTCATTTAGATGCGCCTTATCATTTTCATTCGACAATGAACAAAGGAGAAAGAGCGATTACCGTTGATGAAGTGCCGCTGGACTGGTGTTTTCAGAACGGTGTGAAGCTGGACTTTCGCGGTTTCGAAGACGGCTATGTTGTCACTGCAAAGGATGTGGAAGAAGAACTGCATCGGATTGATTATAAATTAAATCCGCTTGATATAGTACTTGTCAATACACGGGCAGGAAGCCGTTACGGATATGATGATTATGTCTCTTCGGGCTGCGGTATGGGGTATGAGGCAACAATTTATATGCTGGAAAAAGGTGTCAGACTGACCGGCACAGACGCATGGAGCTGGGATGCGCCCTTTGTTCATACTGCAAAGAAATATCGGCAGACAGGAAATCCCTCTTTAATATGGGAAGGACATAAAGCAGGAAAGGATATTGCTTATTGTCATATAGAAAAGCTGCATAATCTTGAAATACTGCCATCAAGCGGCTTTACAGTTTCATGCTTTCCGGTGAAAATCAGAGGGGCGTCTGCGGGTTGGACAAGAGCGGTTGCTATTCTTAATGAATAAAAAACTGGTAACCCAACTTGCTGCCTACAGAAAACTGTCTGAAATTATCAGAAGTGAAAAAACGGGAGTTTTCGCAAAAACTCCGATTTTTCCGCTGTCTGAAGGTTTATAGGCGGCAAGTTGGGTTATATTATTCCCTATTACTCCCGGCTTCACTTTTCCCGTACCTGTTTGAAATTCAGCAATTCCATAGTATCGCCCCTCATTCCCATTGCGTAAATGCCGTATCCGGTCAGGTGTTTGCAAATATTTTCGGGAATATACAGCGATGCGAAAATCGGAATGAGTTTTTTGTCCCGGCTTTCCGGGAAATAATCCGGCAGTTGTTTCAAGACATCGGCAAAATCCTTGACATCCTCGGGTCTGGGTTTTGATTTTGTCTCATTGATGAAAAAATGACTGTCGCTTACTGCCACGACATCGAACTCTCTCCGCTCGGGCGGATTTCTCATATTCCGCCTCGTGGTACGGACACTGAACGAACTGAAATCACTGTCTTTGAAATAATCTCCGGCAATTCCGGAAATATTGGGCGCAACCATGTCTTCCACCAAGGTTCCCATCTTGATGCTCAATTTGCCCATTTCCTCCCTGAACTTTCTGTGATCCGCCTCTGTCCTTTTTTTAAAATTTTCGGTATCTGCCCGGATATCATTTTTGAATTCTTTCATTTCATTTTTGAATTCTTTCATTTCATTTTTGAATTCCTTCATTTCTTCTTTCAACTTCTGTGTATCCGCTTCCTGACGGAGCATCAGCCTGTCCATGGAAGATTTGAATTCTTTCATTTCTTCTTTCAACTGTTGGGTGTCCGCTTCCCGACGGATCATCAGCATATTCGTGGAAGAAATGAACTGTCCGAGTATTTTTTCCAGGGAACCGGTTCTTTCTTCCAACACATCAATCTGTTCCCGAACATTTGCGTTCATAAATTACCTCACTGTTTTTTTGTAAAAATCAAAAGCAGAAACCCGCCGCGGCGCGCCAAAGAGAGGAAGGAGTTCTGAAATGCTGAAGATTTGACAACTTTTTCCTCGTTCCCAAGCCCCGGCTTGGGAACGCATCTGCGCCCGAAGCCCCGGCTTCGGGCAGTCTCCCGTCACGGGAAGCCGGGGCTTCCCCGGCAAGTGTGTTCCCAAGCCGGGGCTTGGGAACGAGAAAAGGCGGAACCCGCCGCGGAGGGTGCGAAGCCAGCCGTAGCGGGGGCAGCCACATAACTCATAGTTTTCATTTCATCATTCACATCATAATTGAATCTCCATATTGCTACGCGGGCAGACTGGCATTGAATGTATGAATCAGCCTGTCGGTAATACCTTTATGAATCCCGTTGACCTTTGAATCTTCAAGAGTTTCATGGGCAGAGCGGTAAATGATTCTGAACGAAACGCTCTTTCTTCCTTCAGGAATGGAGGCTCCTTCATATACCGCAAACAGCGTCACATCTTCGACCAATGCCTCTCCCATATTTCTGATCTGCTCCGGAATTGTTCCTGCCTCCATATTCTTTTCCACAATCAGCGTAATATCTCTGGGAACAAAAGGATATCTGGGAACAGACCGCGACTGTTTCACGTCAGGAATAAGACTTCCGAGTACATTCATATCCATTTCGAAAATAAAGGCGTTCTGCCTGAGATCAAACTGCTCAATGCACCGCTGATGAATCTCTCCGGTCAGTCCGAGCGTTTCATTGCCTGCAAAAATTCGGGCTGATGCTCCGGGTTTTGTGTAAGCGCAGTCATGAGGCGATACCGCGGTAAATCTCAGTCCGCTGATTTTCAGGCTCTCTGCCAGAGACTCGGCAATTCCCTTGATGTCATAAAAATCACATGCCGTATCCTGGGAATGCCAGGACAGATCATATCGGGAACCGGTCCACAGCCCGGCAAGCATTTCTTTTTCTTCGGGCAGATCATCCTGTCCCCTGCTGATAAAGGTTTTGCCTATTTCAAAAACTTTAAGGGTTCTGACCTGCTGCGAAATATTGCGGCGCATGGTTTCCAGCAGACCGGGAATCAGCGATGTCCGCATGACGCTCTGATCTTCAGCGAGCGGATTCAGCACATTCAGCATCTGTCTGCGCGGATCATCCGATCCGAGCTGCAACTGATCGCAACAGCGATTGTGGATAAAGCTGTAATTGACCGCCTCGGTAAAACCGAAACCTGTCATCAGTTGCTTGAGTCCGTAACGGAAATCGCTCTGAGCGGAGATTTTTCCCGAAGCCGAAGGAATCATCGGAAATTTCACAGGAATTTTTTCATATCCCCACAAGCGGGCAAGCTCTTCCGCCAGATCTTCGGGTCTGCTCACATCCACCCGGAAAGAGGGCGGCGTTACAGCCAGTTGATCTTCATCTGCTTTTTCCACTGAAAATTCGACAGAGAGCAGAATATCCGCCATCTCGCTCTGCTTCAGCCGAGTATCCAGCAGCCGATTGGCTTTTTCCGTACTCAGAAAGATTTTTTTCCGGGAACTCGGCTTAGGATGCTCGTCAATCAGACCGCTCACCAATCTGCCGCCACCGAGTTCAGCCATTAGCATTGCGGCTCTGTTTAATGCTTTTACAGTGCCTTCCGGATCAATCCCCCGTTCGAAGCGGTGAGAAGCTTCGGTATTCAGCCCCAGTTTTTTTGCGGTCTTCCGGATGCCGACCGGGCTGAAATACGCGCTCTCGATAAAAACCCGCGTGGTGGAATCTTCGATCTCGGAATTGAGACCGCCCATAACTCCGGCAACAGCCACGGCTTTTTCTCCGTCGCAGATCATCAGCATTTCCGGAGAAAGGATGCGCTCTTTGCCGTCCAAAGTGGTAAACTGCTCGCCTTTTGCCGCTGTTCGGACCGCAATCCTTTGACCTGCAAGACGATCAAAATCAAAAGCATGAAGCGGCTGCCCCATTTCCATGAGGATAAAATTGGTAATATCCACAATGTTATTGATAGGTCTCAGTCCCACAGACATCAGCCGATCCTGAAGCCAGAACGGAGACGGCGCGACCCTGACATTTTCGACTAATCTTGCCGCGTATCTCGGACAATGATCCGGGGCTTCGATTCTTACGGATGATATCTCCGAAACTGCATTGCCTTTGTCGGAAATATTCGTATCGGGGTATGAGACGCGTTTTTTCCGAATCGCCGCGACTTCCCTCGCGATGCCGATGATGCTGAGGCAGTCGGGCCGATTCGGGGTCAGACCGATTTCAAACAGCTTATCCGAGAGACCGAGCGCGCGGGCAAGCTTTTTCCCCGGAGAAACCGCGGAATCGAGAATCATGATTCCGCTGCGGTCTGTTCCCAATCCGAGTTCCCCCTGACTGCACAACATACCCTCGGAACTTTCCCCTCGAATCGTGCTTTTTTCCACACGGGATCCGTCCGGCAGAACAGTTCCGGGCAGAGCCAGCGGTGCAATGAGATTTTCTTTTGCATTAGGCGCGCCGCAGACCACCCGAATCACACGGCTGCCTATATCCGCATCGCAGAGTTTCAGCTTGTCCGCGGCAGGATGGGGGCTGACTTTGATAATCCGCCCTGCAAGCACATTGTCCAAATATTCATAGCGATCCGAAAGCGATTCGACTTCAAGCCCGGTCATGGTCAGGGCATCTGCCAGTTCTTCGGCTTTCATTTCAACGGAAACATATTCTTTTAACCAACTCAGACTGACTTTCATAAAAGCACCTGAAGAAGTGAGAATTGAAAAGTGAGAATTGAAAAGTGAATGGTTTATTTCTCACTTCTCACTTCTCACTTCTCTTTTCTCACTTTTAAAATTGATTTAAAAACCTGAAGTCGTTCTCAAAAAATTTACGGATATCGTCAATGCCGTATTTCAGCATGGCAATCCTTTCCACACCCATGCCGAATGCAAATCCGGTACAGCGCGCAGTATCATAGCCCACATTTTCAAACACCGCGGGATGAACCATGCCGGAACCGAGAACCTCAAGCCATCCGGTCTGGGAACATACGCGGCATCCTTTTCCCCGGCACATCACGCATAAAATATCCACTTCCGCGCTTGGTTCGGTAAAAGGAAAAAAGCTGGGTCTGAACCTCAGATTGGTCTGATCGTCAAACATCCGGTGGACAAACGCGGTCAGCAGTCCTTTCAAATCCCCGAAAGATACGTTTTCATCCACGAGAAGCCCTTCCACCTGATGAAACATGGGCGTATGCGTAAGGTCCGAATCGCAGCGGTAAACCTTGCCGGGCGCGATAACCCTTACCGGCGGACGGTTTTTTTCCATGAAACGCACCTGCATTGGAGAGGTATGGGTTCTGAGAACGATGTTGTCCGAAATATAAAAAGTATCCTGCATATCGCGTGCCGGATGATTTTTCGGAATGTTCAGTGCCTCAAAATTGTAATAATCGCTTTCTACCTCGGGACCCTCGGCAATCTCAAATCCCATTTTTGTGAAAATATCGCATATCTGCCGGGTAATCTGGGTGATCGGATGCAGAAAACCGCGCCGCGGAATTCTTCCCGGCAGAGAAACGTCAGTCTGCTCTTCGGATATACCGGCTCCGGCTTCGAGTTTTTCCAGAGCCTCTTTGAAAGCCGCGTCCAGTAATTTCTTGACTTCATTGGCTCTTTTGCCTGCCTCGGGCCGCTGTTCCGGCGGAAGATTAGACACATTTCTTAAAAACTGGGTGACGATGCCTTTCCGTCCCAGATAGAGAATGGAAAGGTTTTTTATGCTTTCCGGGTCTGACGCGGCAACGACCGCCTTAATCGCTTCGTCTTTGATCTGTTCTATTGTCTTTTCCACGATAATGCTTTCAAAAAAAGAAAAGGTGAGAGGTCGGGGGTCAGAGGTGAGGGGTAAGAGCGAATATAGGATGATACCTCTGACCCCGAACCTCTGACCTCTGACCCCTTTTCAGTTTTGCTGCGCGGCAATCTCGACAATGCGTCCGAATGCGGGCGGATCCGAGATGGCAAGTTCGGCGAGAACTTTCCGGTCCAGAAGGATATTGGCACGCTTTAGTCCGCTGATGAATTTGCTGTAGCAGAGATTGTTCATCTTTGCAGCCGCATTGATTCTTGCGATCCAGAGTCTTCTGAAATCGCGTTTGCGGATTTTGCGGTCGCGGTACGCGTAGCGCAAAGCTCTGTCAACAGTATCTGCCGCAGTCCGGAACACCTTGCTGTGTCCTCCGCGGAATCCTTTTGCCAGACTCAGAACCTTCTGACGACGCCTTCTTGCCTTAAAACCTCTTTTAATACGCATAGTTGTACTTCCTCCATATTTTCAGACCCGCGAAGTTCCGAAACCCCGCAGGTCCGGTGTTATCCGTTCGGCAAAAGAAGTTTCACAGCCTTTATGTTTGTTTTGTCAATGATGCCTTTTTTTCTCAGCGATCTTTTCCGTTTCCGGCTTTTCGTGGTTAAAATATGGCTTCCAAAGGCCCTTTCATAGACAAACTTGCCGGTTCCCGTTGTTCTGAAACGCTTTGCAGCAGACCGGTTTGTTTTTATTTTCGGCATTTTTATATCCCCTTATGAAATCATATCGTTATTTAAAAAAACAGGTGGCGTGGACAATAAAAAAATCTTCGTCTCCGCCACCTCAGTGCGTTCCCCAAGCAGGGGCTTGGGAACGAGAAAAAAATGGTTCCTTGCACTTACAGTTATGTCAGCCGCTGATATTGAAGCCCGGTTCCCGTTACTAAGCCCCGGCTTTTGAACGGGAAATCATTTGGGTGCAAGAATCATCGTCATGGTACGGCCTTCAAATTTCGGATGCTGCTCCACAACTGCAAATTCTTTGGTTTCTTCGGCAATTTTCGTCAGCAGTTCTTTTCCGGCTCCCGAAAGTGTGATCTCACGGCCCCTGAAGATAACAGTGATCTTGACCTTGTCTTTTTTCTCAAGAAATTTTCTGATATGGCCGATTTTAACCTGAAGATCATGATCGCCTGTTTTGGGACGCACCTTGATTTCCTTGATCTGAAAGGTGGTCTGCTTCTTCTTTGCTTCCTGCTGTTTTTTGGTCAGTTCATATTTGTAACGACCGTAATCCATTATTTTGCAGACAGGCGGATTCGCATTCGGAGAAATTTCTACCAGATCAAGCCCGAAATCTCCGGCACTTGCCAAGGCTTTATGGAGCGGAAGAATACCGAGCTGATTCCCTTCGGGGTCTATCAGCCGGACTTCCTTTGCTTTGATTCTGTGGTTGATATTGACTTTATCCGATTTGCCGGGCTTGGTTATTTGTTTCGGTCTAGTTATCTTCTACCTCCGCACTTTAGAAAATTAATGTTTTCACCCGCACGAAATAACGGACCCTCGGATTTTATGACCGAATCTGTCTGCCGAATATTCCGTATTGCAAGCGGCCATAACTAAATCAAATATTAACATAATGTTCAAATTTCATTGACAATTATTGACAGTTGATAAATTAACAGGTCAGCAATCTGCAATGCGGGATGAACATGCCCTCTATCCCGTCCTTCAATTTCTGAAAATCAAATTCCGGGACTGCTTTTCTTATTATGTTCAAAGCACCGTTCAGATCGGCATTTATCAGAAAACCTTTTGCCGTTCTGTATAAACCCCGTTTAATTCTTTTCCCGCTGAAATGATGTTCTTTCCCCGGCTCATACTTCTCAGGTAACGAATCATTATCAGCAAAACTGGCTTTGCTTGTATAGCTCTCATCTGCTTTCACGATTTTTATGCCGTGCGCTTCAAGTTTGTAACCCAGTTTATTTGCAAACTGACCGAGTGCAATATTCACAAAGTTCTGATTTGTCCGTTTTCCCAGACTGATACCGTTCACCGATTTTGAAACATTGCCGACAATAACGGCTGAAATATCATGTTCAATGCAAAAATTGACAACCGCCCGGCTTGCCTTGTGCTGATAATCGGCAATTTTATTATTCCGTTTATCCGTCAGCCGTTGCGCTTTTTCAGACCAATCCTGATTGTTCCTTGTTTTCAGTTCCGATTTTATACCGGCAATTTTTTTATTGTAGAACTGATTGACGCTTTTCATCGGTCTGCCGTTTACCAGCATCATATCGCCGTCAGTAGTGGCAACCGCCGCAAGGTTGTTCAGCCCCAAATCAATTCCGGCTGTCCTGCCGTTCTGTGCAACCTGTTTATAAACCGTATCATCCTCATAAACAAAACAGACATTGAACTGTCTGAATTTCGGAATGATTTCTGCCTGCACAATCTTTTTCCCGGAAATACATGACGGAATTTTCACAGACACTGTTTTATCAAGGATAACCCGCCCGTCTTTAACCTGAAAACGCTGGCTGTCATAAATCAGATTGTAAAAATCCGCCCTGATATATTTCGGCGGTCCCGGATTCATATCGGGGCAGGCTTTCAGCAGCCGGAAAAACGATCTGTAATTTTTATCCAGTCTCCGCAGAATCTGCTGACTGACACCGGCTTTCAGCATCCGGTAATTGATTCCGCCTTCGAGATTTGCCGTCTGTTTCATCAGCCTGTCAGTTTCTCCGTAAGAGAGATGTTTCCCTGTGTTCCGAAATTCCTGTCTTACGAGATAAAGCGTCTGATTGTAAAGATTCTTTGACACATGACATAACTCACGCAGATGATTATACTGCGCCTGCGTCAGTTTCCTTATCTTCGTCTTTACTGTTCTCCTCATTTTCAAAAATCCGTTTTATCCTGTTATCTTTAATAACTTCTTTCACTTTCATAGAAATATGATATAATAATTATATTTCTATGAAAGTCAACAAAAATCAATGAATTTATGGACTATATAGCAATAGCGGGAAATGCAAGAAAAAAATGAACGAAAAAACTCTCTTTCTGTTCCCGGTCTGATAACTACACTGAAAAACAGGCTTTCTTACAAATAAGGGCTTTGAAAGACCGGGACCGTTATTCCCCTTCAAACTCTGTCAGCGTAAATATCTTATATTCTTTTATTTTTTCTCTGCCCTTCAGTTCGGGAAGTTCGATGATGAACGCGCATTCCACAACTTCGCCGCCGAGCTTTTCCACCAATTTCGCCGCGGCAGCCACTGTCCCGCCCGTTGCAATCAGATCATCCACAATCAGGACTTTTTCCCCTTTTTTTATGGCATCATCGCGGATTTCCACGGTACTGGTTCCGTATTCGAGGCTATATTCCTGACTGACCGTCTCAGGGGGCAGTTTCCCTTTTTTTCTGACAGGCACAAAGCCTTTTCCGAGCTTGTAAGCCAGCACCGAAGCGAAAAAAAAGCCTCTCGCGTCAATGCCGACAATCTTGTCAAAGTCCATATTTTTGTAACGGTCATAAAGCATATCGCAGGCTGCCCGGAAAGCTTCCGGGTCTATCAGCAGCGAGGTGATATCCCTGAACATGACCCCCTTGATGGGCCAATGGGGAACCGTTCTTATTTTTTCCTTGAGATTCATTCTCATCTCCCGGATATCATTAAGTCGCAGAAGCGGGTTGCAAACCCAAATTAAAATGTAGAGCGGGTTTTAAACCCGCTTTGCTGAATTAAGTCGCAGAAGCGGGTTGCAAACCCGCTTTACCAAATTAATTCTTTTCAGCGGTTTTTTTAACGCGAGAAAATTTCCGACCGGAATTTTTTCTTTTGCCGCTTGCCCGGCACACTCACTTTTTCCTTAAAACCCGATGATAAGCATAAAATCATAAATTAATCAACAGTAATTTGTTTGACAAATATATTTTATCCGCTATATGGTCTGAAAAATTTCTGGGTTCTGGGTTCTGGGTTCTGGGTTCTGGGTGCTGGGGGTTTCCACGCTACAACGTGGAATTAAAAAGCATTTTCATAAAATTGCCGGATAGTTATGCCTCAACTTATTCCTTTTCTGAAAAAAGATGAAATCGCCGAAATGGTGGCCGCAGTCGCGCAGAGGCTGTCATCGGATTATAAAGACAGCGAGTTTGTGGTGATCGGAGTCCTGAAAGGAGCATTCATGTTTGTATCCGATCTTGTCCGCGGTCTTACGATTCCTGTGGAAGTGGATTTTGTGCGCGTATCAAGCTACGGAGATGCCGCGTCCTCATCCGGAACCATCCGTATGACCAAAGAACTGGAGCTTGATATAAAAGGTAAAGATGTCCTGATTGTAGAAGATATTATTGATACGGGGCTGACGCTGGATTATATTGTCAATTATGTGAAATCGTTCAGCCCCAAAAGCGTCAGAATCTGCGCCCTGCTCGATAAACGGGAACGCCGCATGAGCGATGTTCCCGTGGATTATGCCTGCTGTATAGTTGAAAAAGGCTTTCTTGTTGGCTACGGCCTGGATTATGCCGAGAAATACAGGAACTTGCCGGAAATTTACGATCTTAAATTTTAGAGGTCAGGGGTGAGGGGTTCGGGGTCAGAGGTGAGGATATGCCCCCTGACCTCTGACCTCTGACCTCTAACCTCTTACCCCTAATCCCATTTTTCCAACCGCATGAATCAGAAGTTTCCTGACATTATCCGCATTTTTGGCAAAAACATCCAGAATTTCCTGCCAAGTCACAATCGTTTCGTCTTCTTTCCAGCAGTCGTAATCGGTTGACATGGCAACGACGCCGTAAGGGATACCGGCTTCTCTTGCAAGCGTGACTTCGGTGGCAACAGACATATTGATGACATCCGCGCCCCATATTCTGAACATCTTTGATTCTGCCCGCGTGGAAAAGCGGGGACCCTCGATAGTGACCACAGTGCCGTGTTTGTGGGTTCTGAATCCCAGTTCCAGCGAAGTTTCATAAAGAATGCTCCGGAGTTCCGCGTCAAAGGGGTCTGCGACAATGGGATGCTGAATGCCGTTTTCAAAAGACTCGTAAAAAGTGTTTTTCCGATGTTTCGTGAAATCAATGAACTGATCGAGAATGACAAAATCCCCGCGCTGAATTTCCTCTCTGAGACTGCCGCAGGCAGTGGTGGCAAGAATATGGCTCACGCCCTGCGCTTTTAATGCGGAAATATTTGCTCGGTAATTGATCTGGCTCGGACTGAGTATATGTCCTTTTCCGTGCCTTGCCAAAAGCAAAACATCAATTCCGGCAATTTTGCCCGCGGTCAGCGCGGAAGACGGGTTTCCGTAAGGCGTTTCAACGCTGATCTCTTTTGCATTTTTGAGAATCTTAGGATCATCCAGACCCGATCCGCCGATAATACCTATTTTGAGCATTTTAGATTTTCCCTCTTTTTTTGAAAAATAATGTCCGATGGCATTGCAAAACTACGCATTATTTATTTTGAACTTTCCGAAAAGGCAAGCAGCTTTTTTTGTTCCTGCCATATTCGTTAAAAAATAACGGATTTGAAAAAAAGCTTCAGGGCAAACGCATGAAACTTTTTACTTATGTACCGGGACAAAAATTTTCCGGCATTTTTAAAAACCGAGTTTTTTGAAAAAACTCAGTTTTTCCCATTCTGCTGTGTCCGAAAATATATGGCCGGGTACGTACACAAAAAATTGTACGCAAAAATCATGCTAAATCTTTCATCCCCCGAAAAGCTTGACAAAAAATTTAATTATTGTATTATGACTCTTCTGCAGTCAGGAGTCAAAATACTTATAAGTATTAGGAGATTAAAAAAAAGGGGGAAAAAATGAACAGACAAAGTTACATGACGGTTTTTGCTGCATTATTGTTCGCTGTTTTTGTTCAGGCTTCAGGAGCATCGGAATTGCTTATCGGAACACGGGTCGAACCTCTGATGGATCCGCACAGCCTGTATATTACTGCAAATATGGCTTATTCCAAACATATATTCGGAAACCTTACACGGCTGGACAATAACATGCGTCTGGCTCCGGACCTTGCCAAATCATGGAAAGCAATTGACAGCAATACATGGGAATTCAAGCTGGCGAAAGGAGTTAAATTTCATGACGGTTCGAATTTCACTGCCGAAGATGCGGTGTTTTCCTTCAAACGAGTCCCGAATGTCGGCAACGGGGCTTTTATGAGCGGTCTCATAGGAATTGCGGAAACCAAGATAGCCGATCCCGATTGTCAGATACGACGAATCTGCCGGAATTATTGTTCTTAAATTGAATAAAGCTGCTCTCAACAGCATAGTGCAGCGCCGTGAAGGCATGGGAAAGACAGGAGAAACGTATATTGTCGGCAAAAGAGACGATAAAATCGCCTATCGGACAGACCGGGTGATCAAACAGGGCGGGGTCGGTGAAGATATGAAAGATTTTGTTGAAGATTTAGCTGTATTGATTGAAGGCAGATAGAGGAGGCAGAAATATCATGGCTTGTCAGAAAATAAGCATTCCCGTATCCGGCATGACCTGCGCGAACTGCGCCATGAACATTGCCCGAAGCGTGAAGAAATTGCAGGGAGTCATTGAAGCAGATGTCAATTTTGCTTCGGAACAGGCTGCGGTCTCTTTTGATCCGCAGACAGTTTCTTTACGGGAACTTATTGAAAAAATTAGGAAAGCAGGCTTTGATGTCCTTTCTGTGAAAACAGAATTTCCGGTCAACGGCATGACCTGTGCCAACTGTGCCATGAACATTGAAAGAATCTTGAACAGAAAGGTTCCGGGCATAGTAACAGCATCGGTGAATTTTGCCTCGGAGCGCGTTTCCGTGGAATATCTCCCGACGGTCACATCGCTTCAGGAAATGGCTCAGGCTATAGAAAAAGCCGGATTCACAGCGATTATTCCGAATGAAAGCGGCGAATCCCAAGACGCAGAACAGGCGGCACGGACTGCCGAGATCAAAGATCAGACCCGTAAATTCAAGGTCGGAGCCGTGTTTGCCTCCATATTGTTTATCCTCAGCATGAGCCGGGATTTCGGATTTACGGGAGCGTGGAGTCATGCTGCATGGGTCAACCGGTTTTTCCTCTTTTTGGCAACACCGGTACAATTCTATACCGGATGGGATTACTATATATCCGCGTGGAAAAATCTCCGAAATAAAACAGCAAATATGGATGTTCTCGTGGCCTTAGGCTCATCAGTGGCTTATTTCTATTCCTTATTTCTCCTTTTCATTCCGGTACTGGGACATCATGTGTATTTTGAGACATCCGCCGTCATCATCACTTTGATAAAACTGGGTAAAATGCTCGAATCCAGAACCAAAGGCAGAACCGGTGCAGCTATTCGCAAGCTTATGGATTTAAGCCCCAAAACTGCGGTGAAGATAACAGACGATGGGGAAAAAGAAATTCCTCTTGCACAGGTCATAACCGGAGATATACTTCTCGTGCGTCCCGGACAGAGCATTCCCGTTGACGGCTTAGTATTGGAAGGAAAATCGGCAGTCAATGAAGCCATGCTCACCGGAGAACCCATTCCCGCAGACAAAGCTCCCGGAGATACGGTGATCGGCGGAACCGTCAATCAGGAGGGATTGCTTAAAATTGAAGCAAAAAAAGTGGGAAAAGAAACTGCATTGGCGCAGATTATCCGGCTGGTTCAGGAGGCTCAGGGAAGCAAAGCCCCGATTCAGGCTTATGCAGACCGGGTAGCAGCCGTGTTTGTTCCTTCGGTTATTGCTGTTGCACTCATAACTTTTGCTTTGTGGTGGATTATAGGCAGAGAATTTGTTCCGGCTATGATCCGCTTAGTTGCGGTATTAGTCATTGCCTGCCCATGTGCGCTGGGGCTGGCAACTCCTACCGCGGTTATGGCAGGAACCGGAAAAGGTGCGGAAAGAGGCATTTTGTTTAAAAACAGTCAGGCACTTGAGAATGCGGCCCGATTAGATGTAATTGTTTTAGATAAAACCGGAACCCTTACGCAGGGAAAGCCTGCGGTCACAGACCTGCTTGTTGTCGGTTCTTTTTTTGAAAGCAAAGATGCTCTTCTGAATATTGCCGCATCGGTGGAAAAAGGCTCGGAACATCCCATAGGCAAAGCCATTGTCCGGGAGGCTGAACACAGAGGCATGACTCTCCGTGAAATCACTGAGTTCAAGGCATCCGCCGGACTCGGAGTTCAGGCAAAGATAGGAGACAAAGAAATTTTTGTGGGAAAACCCGGGTGGTTTGAGCATAAGAATATCTCTCTCGAATATCTGAGACAGGACATCCGGGAATTACTGGAACAGGGCAAGACCGTTATGATTGTCTCGGCTGGAAAAGATATTGCCGGACTTATTGCGGTTGCAGATATTCTCAGACCCGACTCGGCAGAAGCAGTTGACGAACTGCATCGCCAGGGTCTTAAAGTGATTATGCTCACCGGAGATAATTTGCAGACCGCCCGTGCCATTGCCTCACAGGTTCGGATTGACGATGTTTTTGCCGAAGTTCCTCCTCAGGAAAAATCTTCCAGAATCAAATCCCTTCAGGAACAGGGAAAAAAAGTCGGCATGGCCGGCGACGGAATCAACGACGCGCCGGCTTTGGCAATGGCTGATGTGGGCATGGCTGTCGGCACAGGAACCGATGTGGCAATTGAAACAGCGGATGTGATTTTGTCCCGCAGCAGTCTGAAAGGTATCAGCGAGGCAACTGCTCTGAGCCGGGCCACAATGAGAACCATCCGGCAGAATCTCTTCTGGGCATTTTTCTACAATATCATTTTAATTCCGGTTGCTGCCGGAGTTCTGTACCCGTTTGAATTTATGCCGGATTTCCTTCGCCAACTGCATCCGATTCTGGCAGCTTCGGCAATGTCTCTGAGCAGTATCACCGTGGTTTCAAACAGTCTGCGGCTTTACAAATCCGGCTGATAAGTACAACA
>DYRK01000080.1 GCA_020718785.1 Desulfatirhabdium butyrativorans
TTTCTGAATATCTTTCTGAATATCGCCTGCCATGTTCTTGGATTCTTCATCCCCGTCAGCCATAAAGCCGTTGTAGTCATCAAAAGCCTCATCCCATTTTATTTTTTCCTGAGCATGACAGACCAGACAATTGACGACTTCCGCTTTTTCCTGCCAGCTCGGATGGCAGCTCATACATGATTTGTCATTCATCATGTTGCTTCCGATGCAGAAATTGTTCACCGAATACCCTGCTTTTCCGCTTAGTTTTTCTTTCGGAGAATTGGGATCAATCCATGTCCAGTGGATGGTCTGCATGACCTGGGTATGCGCCTGATTATGGCAGGAAATACAAGCATCTGTAACTTCTTTGCCGGACTTGAATTCGGCATTGAGTTTTTCGATTTTCGAATGATCAACCGTGATCCATGCTTTTTTCTCGGAAATTGCCTGACGAGCCATCACCCGCCCGGGTGCATCTTCTGCTTTTTTGGCGTAAGCCGAATAAGGAAATGAGATCATCAGGCAAACCCAGCATAGAGACAGTCTTATTCTGTGTTTATTCATCCTATCCTCCGAATTCGTACCGTAGAACGGGTTTGAAACCCGTTCTACAAGATACGCTCCCGTTCTACTGACATTTGGCCGGAGTCGGGGAATCCGCAGCATGGTCATGCAGATAAGTGAAAATATCTTTCACTTCTTCTTCGGTCAGTTTTCCCCATTCTTCCTTGCATCCGAATTCCTCGAACTGCTTCTTTTCAAAGATGGCTTTCCATTGAGCCTGCGTTTTGGCGTCCGGATTGAGAGCCGGTTTCGGAGAAGCGATCTCTCCCCGCTCATTGCAGGACTTATAAACTTTCCGGTACAGATATTTTCCTTTGCGCTTGTTGCCTTCATCCTGATCCTGCGCCAGCGTCATACCGACAAATCCGCAGATAAAAACGATTGTTGCGATTGCCATCATCATCTTCTTTGCCATAAGTTGATTCTCCTTTCGATATTGATTTCCGACTTTATCCATAAACCGAAATTCTTTCGGAAACTCGGTTGTCAAAACCTCAGTGTTGCAGACAAATATCCCACCCAGACCTTATCGGTAACTGTATTCAAAGCATCAAAAGACTTGATTTCGCTGATTTTGACCGGCTTGCCCAGAGGATTTCCGCTTCCGGTGTATTCGTAGTCATAGTACAATCCCCCGAGCGTAACGAAGAAATTGTTTTTATATATCGGCTGGATATAATATCCTTCGAATACCTGACCTCTTACAGCCAGCTTGCTGCCCACCAGCGAGTCTTCAGCTCCTGTGAAGTTGAACCAGTACTCGGATCCCCAGTTGTATTCGATGCCGAGCTTTGCTTTATAGGGCATGGGAAATACTACCCCTGCATAAACGCCGTATCCGTCATGATCTTCCAGTTGCCCGTTTGAACTGAGTAAGCCCTGCCCCATCAGTTCATAAAAAGGATTCTGCGAGATTCGGGAAGGATCAGTATGGGTCCATGATAAAGAAAGGAAAAGATCAACATCCGCGCCGAAGCGTTCCGAGAGATTGGTTCTCATCAGAAGAGACGCGGCATCCCAGTCGCCGATATTTGTGGAAGGTTCGATTCTGCTGATATAAGCGCCGCTGTTCGGACTGAAAAAATATTCCGGCACACCGTCGCCGTTGCTGTCCTGCTTGGATATGGCAAAAGGCATGACCGTAAGTCCGGTAAAGCCGTCGGTGATATCCCAGGCACGGGCGTAATTGAGAACGACACTGCTGATGTCGTTGTTATAAAGGGTGGAGATAAAACCGAACATGTGCACATCATTGACATCCGGCTGGGTCGCGCTTAAAGATGAGGCATTTCCCCAATCTCCCTCGAATCCCACGCCGTAGCAAAGTTTGAAAGCGGCACCGGGAATACCGCTCAACTCGTCAAGATCGAAATTTAGGGATGCCCCGTCAAACTGCCAATTGATGATGGTGGACAAAGGCGAGCCGCCTTCTTTGCCGAAACTGCGGTATTCGAACGGAGGCCCGTCTGTGGAAGGCCGTCTTCCCAGAGAAAAATTGAAAGGCAGTGATCCGAGAGAATTCGAATAATTGAAATATGCACGTTCCAGACGCATGGCGTCGCCGTGAGGAAGGCTTGAGGTATTGCCGTCAAAAGCCACATCGCCCAGTGATCCCTGATAATTTTTGATGCCCGTGCTGTCTCCGAATACTTTGTAAGCTGCCATCCTGCCGCCGAAACTGAGATGGTCGCTGATTTTGGAACGCATTTCCAGACGGAATTTATTGGTATTGATAAAATTATTATCAGCGTCATACGAATTCGGCGGCGGAACCATTCCGGCTGCCGCCATATTGGCCATGCCGGTCTGAGCCTGCATCAGTGTAGCCCCGTTGAAACCCATAGGCGGAGCGGCAAAAAAACCGTTTGAAATTGCCTGCGGAGCAATTCTCATATCACTGTAATGGATCGTTTCCATCCGAGTCTTGAGTTCGACGCCCAAAGAGAGCTTGTCCGTAGCCGTATGAAGTTCCGCTTTGCCGAGCCTTGTATCAATTTCCTTGATTTCCTGCAATTTTTCCGTATTCTTTTTTTCAATCTGCTCGATCTTCTCCTGCATGGCTTTGATCTGTTCGTTCATGTCCTTGATCTGTTGTTTCAGCGCTTCGACATTCTCGGCAAAAGCAATTGCCGGACAGATCACTCCGACCAGACAGAATATTCCGATAACCGAGACAATGACTGCCGTCATTCCCAAGCTTCGGCTGGGGAACCCGGTGTTCAAAAATTTCATCAGTCCCTCCTTATGCTAATGTGTGTCCTATTCTTACCACCGTCATAATTTGAGCTTTCCGAATTTTCTGCAAAACGATTTTACAAATCGTTTTGCCGATAAAACGGTTTGCAAAACCGTTTTACAAAAGCGCAGATTATGCCGGTGGGCAGTATAATTCCCAAACTCCGGCTTGGGAATGACATTGATAAATCTCTTTAATTTACTGCTTCAGCAATTTATGTGCCATCCGACGCCTTGTTTTTAATATTTTTTAAGCTCTTGAAATCATTATTTATTTTTTTGATACACAGTTATTGCTTGCACAGATGATATGTTAATGCTAATTAACAGGTGTTAATTAGCGGCTGTTAATACAAGGGTAACAGACTATGGAAATCGCCAAATATTGGAAAACGATTGTAGATACCCTGCAAGACGGTCTTATCGTAGTGAACCGGCAGGGAATCATAATTGCTGTGAATCCTGCTGCCGAACGTCTCACCGGCTACCGGTCCCAGGAACTGATCGGAAAATCATGCAGGATACTGAACTGCACGGGATGCAAAATCCGAAACAATGAAGAAGATAAATGGTGCCAGTTGTTCCATATCGGGCAGATACAGGACAAAAGATGTACGATTACCAATAAAGATCAAAGAAGCGTTCATATCATCAAGAGCGCGTCCGTACTCAGGGATGAGGACGGGGCTGCTATCGGAGCGGTCGAGACGCTCTCGGATATGTCCGAAATCATCCGCAAACAACAGGAAATCGAGGAGTTACGCAAAACCTTCAGTCTGAATGATTCCTATCACGGACTGATCGGCAACTCGCCCCTGATGCAGAATCTTTATGAAATTATCGAGAATGTGGCGCAGTCCGACACGCCGGTTCTGATTCAGGGAGAAAGCGGGACCGGCAAAGAACTGATTGCACGGGCTGTTCATGAAGCCGGACACCGGAAAAACAAGCCCTATATCAAGGTCAACTGCGCGGCTTTGAATGAAAATCTGCTGGAAAGCGAACTGTTCGGGCATGTCCGCGGGGCTTTTACCGGAGCCACTCAATCGAGAATCGGAAGGTTCGAGGCTGCTCATGAAGGAACCTTGTTTTTGGACGAGATCGGAGATATTCCTTTGGCGACTCAGATCAAACTGCTGAGAGTTCTTGAGGAACAGAAGATCGAGCGGGTGGGAGATCATGTTCCGATTTCAGTTGATGTGCGGATTATTACGGCTACCAACAAAAATCTCGATGAACTGATCCGAAACGAGCTTTTCAGGGAAGACTTCTTTTTTCGCATCAATGTGTTTCCCATCTGCGCGCCTTCGCTTTCCGAGCGCATGGAAGATATTCCCCTGATTGTTCAGCACTTTATCCGTCAGAATGTGATAAAAAGCAGAAAAAAAATCATCGGAATAACACCCGATGCCATGAATGCTCTGAATGAGTATAATTGGCCCGGAAATATACGGGAACTGCGTAATGCTATTGATTACGCATTTGTACTTTGTCCCGGAGGCGAAATCGGCAAAAAACATCTTCCGCCGAAAAATAATCGAGTGCCATATAACATCGGCAAAGAGGATTCGGTATTTCAAACAGAAAGAAAAAAATTGCTCGATCTGCTCGGAAAAGCCGGCGGAAATCAGTCGGAAGTTGCAAGAATTTTGGGGATCAGCAGGGTAACAGTCTGGAAACGGATGAAAAAATATGGAATACGCCACCAGTTCTCCGAGCGACGCGCTCCGAATTGTGAACGGACTTGATCCGGAAACAAATGTGAACCGAGCCGCGGATGTGAATACAGACGGAAAAATCGGCATGGAAGAAGCTGTTTATGTGCTGAAGAAGACAGCGGAAACCGGTCAGTAATTTTTTTGTTGACAAGGCGATTTTTATCAGATATACAGATGTCAAAGGTGCTGTTTGAGCTTAATAGGGAATCCCGTGAAAATCGGGAGCGGTCCCGCCGCTGTGATCGGGGACGAACCCCTGCGATATGTCACTGCATGGATAAAACCGTGCGGGAAGATGCAGGAAGTAGAGTGATCCGAGAGTCAGAAGACCTGCCTTGACAGATAAGCGTTGCTCTGCGGAGACACAGAGATAACGTATGAATTGAAAGGGTTAAGAAAACTGGGTGCAGCCCTTCGAGCATTTTATGCTTGAAGGGCTTTTTTTATTGCAGGGGCATGTCGGCGACCTGCCCCCTGCAAATATAATTTTTCGCATAGGATGGTGTTTTTTTCTCTGAATACCGGCGGAGAAAGCCATCCGAAGAGGATCGGGGAGGGAACGATGAAAGGCCGGCAGAACCTTTCACCTTGCTTTACGTCTCCGGCAGGAAAATCCCCTCCCGGATACCTCTCTTACACATTTAAAGTTTCGTGGGCAGAATTACGCCGGGTGTCCGTTATCCGCAAGGATCGGTTGCCAATGGGATGGCATGACATCGCCCGGCGTGATTTTGTTTATCACATTTTTCCGAGAATATCCGCAAAAGGATTGTTAAACGGTCTGTCCTTTTCTTTTACTCCTTTTTTCTGCGGTTTTTCTTTTGAGAGTTTAGGAGATTTTTTCAGAGAGGAATTCTGCTCGCCCGGAACACTTTTCATAGAAAGAGAAATTCTCTTTCTGTCAAGGTCAACTTCAATCACGGTCACGCTGACTTTCTGATGAACCTTGACTACATCCGACGGAGCTTTCACGAAGCGGTCCGCAAGTTCGCTGATATGCACCAATCCGTCCTGATGCACTCCGATATCCACAAACGCGCCGAATGCCGTGACATTGGTAACAATGCCCGGAAGTTTCATGCCGGGTCTTATATCCTCTAATTTCTCAATCCCGCCGGCAAAAGCAAATTCCTCGAATTTCTCTCTCGGATCACGCCCCGGCTTTGCCAATTCCTCAAGAATATCATTGAGCGTGGGCAGTCCCACGGTTTCGCTGACATATTTCGAGACATCTATCTGTTTCCGGAGTTCGGCTTCTTTTATCAGGTCCGAAACCGTGCGGTCAAGGTCTTTTGCCATGTTATCCACTATATGATAACTTTCAGGATGCACCGCGCTGGCATCCAGCGGATTTTTGCCGTTCCGGATTCTCAGAAAACCTGCGCTCTGCTCAAAGGCTTTGGGACCGAGCCGTTTCACATTTCTCAACTCGTCTCTGGACATAAAGGGCCCGTTTTCATTCCGGTACGAGACAATATTTTTTGCCAGCTGGGGACCGAGTCCTGAGACATACATCAGCAATTGTGCGCTGGCAGTATTGACATCCACTCCCACCTTGTTCACGCAGCTCACGACCACGTCATCCAAAGCCTGTTTCAGAGAAACCTGATCCACGTCATGCTGATACTGTCCTACGCCGATGGATTTGGGGTCTATTTTTACTAACTCGGCGAGCGGATCCATGAGTCTTCTGCCTATGGATACTGATCCCCGGACCGTCAGGTCCAGATCGGGAAATTCCTCCCGCGCAGTTTCAGACGCGGAGTAAATTGATGCGCCGCTTTCATTGACCATGATGATCTGAATTTTTTTCATATCCTCATTATCCGATGACGTAGGGGCTTGTCGGTGACAAGCCCCTGACAGTGCATCTCTGACAAATGCCTCGGTTTCACGTCCCGCAGTCCCGTTTCCGATGGCAACCGCTTCGATATGAAATGCCCGACACAGTTTCCTCAGCATTTCAGCGAATTTTTCCGGCTGATGCAGATAAACAGTATCATGGTGAATCAGTTTTCCCTGAGGATCAAGACACACGAGTTTGCAGCCGGTTCTGAAGCCAGGGTCAAGCCCCAGCACCTGCTTGGGACCCAGCGGGGCCGCAAGCAGAAGTTCCCGGAGATTTTCCGCAAATACCCGGATGGCTTCCGTGTCTGCCCGCTCTTTTGTGGCAAGCCGGATTTCCGTTTCCATAGATCGGGAAAGAAGTCGTTTATAACCGTCTTCGATGGCAGCTTCCACCTGTTTCGAATCCTCGCCCTGACCTTTGAGAAAAAGACTTTTCAGAAGAGTCACCGCATCTTCTTCGGGCGGCGCGACCGTTAGATTCAGGATATTCTCTTTTTCACCTCTTCTCATGGCGAGAATTCTGTGAGAAGGCGCGGCGGACACAGGTTCTTCCCATTCGAAATAATCTTTGTATTTTGCTCCTTCTGCCTCTTTGTCCGAAGCCACCACGCTTTTAAAGGTTCCTTTTGAGGAAAAAAGTTGACGCAGTCCTGCACGGGCATTCTCATTTTCCGAGATCATTTCCGCGATAATATCTCTTGCACCGGCAAGGGCATCTTCAACAGATTCCACTCCTTTTTCAGGATTTATGAAAGCTGCCGCGGCCTGATACGGATCCGTGCCGCTCTGTCCGAAAATCGCCAGTCCCAGAGGCTCAAGTCCTTTTTCTTTGGCAATGATGGCACGGGTCCGGCGTTTAGGTTTATACGGCAGATAAATATCTTCGAGAACCGTCAAAGTTTCCGCAGCCATCACCTTTTCCCGGAGTTCGTCGGTGAGATGTCCGTGATCTTCAAGGGATTTCAGAACGGTTTCTTTGCGTGCGTCCAATTCTTCCAATTGTTTCAGGCGGTCCCGGATTGCAGTCACGGCAACTTCATCCAGACTGCCGGTGGCTTCTTTCCGATACCGTGAGATAAACGGAATGGTTGCGCCCTCTTCAAGCAACAGAGCGACCGCCCGAATCTGCGTTTCATTCAAAGTAAGTTCTTCGGCTATTTTTAAAATATGACTTTCGTTCATTACTCAATCCTTTTCTTATGACTCGATCTATCAATCCAAAATCTTGTATTTACTAGAGGGTGTTTAAAAATTAGTATCAGTCCCATAGGGACTTTTGAAAATAGCCCGGCAATTCATTGCCGGGGCGCATGGCATGGAGATCGGCAACATGCCGTTTTTTCCGGCCCCGGCAATGAATTGCCGGGCTATTGCCGGTCGTCCCTACGGGACTGTCACTAATTTTTAAACACCCTCTATAGATTTTCAGAAATTGAATTTCACAAGGAAGCAGGGAGGATATAATACTTTTTCCGTATATCTCCGACTGATGACGCAGTGAAATTCAATTTCTGAAAGTCTATAATGATATTTCGGGAAATGCAGCATGAATTCAACAAACTGCATGAGATAAAATCAATCAGTCATGGCAGTTGACTCTGCTCACTCAGTCAATAATTCCCTTATCTTTCAAAATCGCCACATAGCCGTCCAATGAGAGCGGACAGTCAATCAGCCTTCTGAAATCATTTTGTGAAAGTTTCAACTGACTCCGAATCTTATCTGCCACCCTCCCGGGAACATCCCCTTTTCCATGCGAAAAATATATTCGCAATATTTTTTTGTCTTCAAAAACAAACCAGCCATACCGATGTCCGGTTGATCGGACACGGAGTTCGAGTTTGCCGAATATCTTTTCCAGTTCCTTTTTCTTTATCTGCATTCAACGATCTCCTCCAGATAGTGAAGCCATTTTTCAGGCAGTGGTCCGAGATTCTTTTCGTCTTCTTTCAATTCCTCATAAAGCCGGACAATTTCCTCACAAAGCTGATCAACAGCCTCGGATTCCGTATCCGCGAAGGAAAATGCCTCAATTTCGTCGAAACTTGCAATGATGCCATCTTCTTCAGGTTCCAGAGTTATATAAACAGGATATTTCAGGCGATACTTCGAATGTCGCAGAGAATTCAACGGAATGATCCTGCATCTTTTTTCAATCGAAAGGATAATCTGTTTCGTCAGATTCCTACATTGCTCACTTGTTAAAAGTGTCTGTTTCATAATATCTCCATACTTAACTGTCTGAACCGGGATTTTCAGGATCCCGAATTTTTAATCACATTAATCATTAATCGGCGGCATTGCAAGCGGCTTTTATATCAGATTGAATGAAAATTCAGCCGGGGATTGATCGGCTATGAATTTAAAATCTCCGATAAATATCCTTGTCCCGCTCTCAAGATGTCTTCATTCATACGCAAGGCTTTCGAATGAGAAAAAATACTTGACATCCTATATTGTTCAATATTATAGCCTAATAAATTTCAGTTTTTGATCCGCTCGGAAAAAAAAATAGCGGATCGGCATAAGAAAAAAAATGTTTCTGCATAATAGCATATAGAGCGGGTAAAAACAGTAACCTGCTGTATCCGAAACTTTTAAAAACAAAAGAGGTGTAAAATGAATTTTACAAGAAAATTCAAGAAGTTTTTTGCTATTCTCTGCATTCTGGCATGGATGCATCTGGATGTTTACACGGTTTACGCGGCAGCCTCCGCGATGAAAAATATGACGGCTGCGGTACATAGCTACGCGGCGATATCCTCTGATCCCGCGGAACGCGTGGGAAACCTATTCGACCAAAATATTCATACCGATTATATTCTGCCCGAAGCCGCATTCACGGATGTGAATCTGGATACGGCACAAAAGATAAGCGAAATAAGGATTTACGGTTCCGCCTCATATCTGCTGACCGTACAGGAACAGATCAACGGTCAATGGCAAAATATCCCTTCTCTCAACGATCTGAATTTAAGCACCTCTGATAATAATCAATGGAACACTTATAAGCTTCAACAGTCTCTTGAAACAGATAAACTCCGATTCCGGATTATTCCGACCGAAACTGCTCAAAAGATTAAAGGTATTCGGGAAATTGAGATTCGGACATCTGAATCATCGGTGCCTATTTTATCCGGAAACGCGGTACTGGCTCTGACAGACTCAGGCGCCGAGGCTGAAGACGGCAGACAGTATTCCGCAGAACCGCAGAGCGGAATTATCGGTTCCGATGAGGGCGAATATCTTGATTCTGATGAAGATAATGTATTTCATTTCGATATGGTTTACTCTCCGGATCAGATCAGGCGGGCATATCTGACTTATGAATTGTCCGGACTGAGCCATTGGACTGCCGCGGTCCGCAGTGTCAACGATCAGGCTGCAATGGGCGGCTATGTGATCGAGCGCGGGGAAGGCGGATTACAGACCGAAGAAATTTCTCCATCATGGCTGAAACAGGGAACCAACAAAATTCGTTTTGCGGCGATTTCCCCAAATGAAGAGTATGATATCCGAAATGTTCGGATGAAGATCGAAAGGAATGACACATCAGATACATCTGAAAATGAATATCCTGCAATTACTGTTACTTATCCCGATTCAGGGCAATATTTCGGCGATCAGGTTTATATTCGGGGATTTGTCACCGCGGATAACGGCTCCGGAGAGGCGAAACTGTCTGTCGGCGCACAGGAAATCCGGCATATCAACGGCGAGTTTGAAACTCTTGCAGAAACAAAACTTGCAGACAAAGACGGGAACATCGAACTGACAGCGGTGTATCCTGACGGCGAAATCCTCAATTATTCCCTGTCGTTGGAGAAAGATCGTCTGGAAGAAAACAGCGATATCGAAATTCGTCAAAACCGTTCCGATAAAGATGAAGATGCTTCGGATGAGAACGGAAATTCCGGTCAGACTTCCGTGAATGGGAATCTGAAGAAAAATTTTGATGCCGCACCCGATAAAGATGACAAATTCGATTTTGAAGGCGCGGGCATTGAAATGAGCAAAGGCGCGCTTCGCAAAGCCGTGAAACTCGGCATGATGACCTTGCTGGAACGCGATCTTCCGGCATTGGATCCGGGCATGGTCAATGTGACCGGCAAACACAAGGGCTATCGCTTTTTACCGCACGGCATGAAATTTGATAAAAAAGTCAAAGTGAAACTGCCGTACAAGAAAAGCCTGATTCCCAACGGTTTCAAAGACCAAGATGTTCAGACCTATTTCTTTGATGAAGCTTCAGGGCGATGGGTGCCGTTAGTGCGTGAAGGCATTGACACGGCAAAAGCTGAAGTAACGAGCCAGACCGATCATTTTACCGATATGATCAACGCGGTGGTGCAGGTTCCGGAATCTCCGGAAGCTGCTTCGTTTAATCCGACTCAGATCAAAGACATCAAGGTTGCCAATCCCGCGGCAAAAGTGAATCTCATCGAACCGCCGCAGGCAAATAATCAGGGCGACGCGCGTCTGAGTTATCCCATCGAAGTGCCTCCGGGACGCCGGGGAATGCAGCCGCAGCTTGGGATTCAGTACAGTTCCGGCGGCGGAAACGGCTGGATGGGGCTGGGCTGGGATTTGCCCGTGCAGTCTGTGAGTATTGACACGCGCTGGGGTGTTCCCCGATATGACGCGGGCAAAGAAACCGAAACCTATCTGCTGAACGGTGAACAACTGACGCCTCTTGCACATCGCGGCGCGTTGGAAAGCCGGTCCGGTGAAAAGATTTTCCATACCCGCACAGAAGGCGCATTCCAGAAAATCATCCGTCATGGCTCCAGTCCCGCGAATTACTGGTGGGAAGTGATTGACAAAAACGGCACCCGTTATTTTTACGGCGGAACTTATGACACCGGAGGTTCGTCTGATGAATACACCCTGACAGACGATCAGGGCAATGTTGCCAAATGGGCATTGGCTCGGGTCTGGGATACGAACGCCAATACCATTGACTATGAATATGTGCGTCAGGAAGACACGGGGCTTGATGCCGGAATATTGATGGGTTCCGAGTTGTATCTGAAAAATATTTTTTATACGGGTCACGGGGTTCAGAAAGGACCCTATCGGGTGACATTTATCCGGGACAGAGAACTCAATGAGGCAAAAAGAGCAGATGTTACAATTGACGCGCGTTTCGGCTTCAAGAAAGTTACGGCGGATTTGCTGAGAAAAATAGAAGTGCGCTATCAGACTGATTTGATTCGGAGTTATGAATTCGGCTATCAGGAAGGCGCTTTCAAGAAAACGCTGCTGAAATCCGTCACACAGCTTGACAATGAGGGACAGGCTTTTAACAAACATGAGTTTGAATACTTTGACGAAGCGCGGGTAAAAGGCGGCGGCTATTACGGATTCGGTCAATCCCAAACATGGGATACCGGCAATGACAATGTGAACGCCGGACTGATTTTTCACGGAGAAGCCAGCGCAATCGGCGGAAATCAGAGCAGTGGATACGGCGGACATTTGTATGTGGGACTCGCGCTCGGAGGCTGTCAAAAGAAAGTTTCTCTTGGCGGAAAAATCGGTTTCAGCAAAAGCAACAGCAAAGGGCTTCTGGCTTTGACAGACGTCAACGGCGACGGGCTTCCGGATAAAGTCTTCAGATCCGGCGGCGCGTTCCGTCCCAATCGTTCGGGTCCCGACGGAATCCCGAGTTTCGGCGATTCTGTAGGCATCGGTCTCGGCGGTATTTCAAGAGAAAAATCAGATATGTTTTCATACGGGGCAGAGCTTTATCTCGGCGCATCTATCGGTATTAACCGCAGCAATTCTTTCAGCGAAAGCGATACTTATCTCAGCGATGTGAACGGAGACGGCATCATTGATTTAGTCAGAGGCGGTTCCGTGCGTTTCGGGCTGCCTGATGATGCGGACAAAACAATGCCTGTTCCGCTTTACAGTTCAAACTCATCTCAGACGCCTTACCCCATTGGACCCGGGGCGGTTGATGCGGAAGGACTGCTTGAAGATTTTAAAGAAATCTATGAGGAAATGCTGAAAGCCAGTCCTTTGCACGATACGCTGAGATGCTGGACTGCGCCCTTTGACGGGCAGGTGAGTATCAGCGGCGATGTCTCTTTAGTTGAAGATACGAGTGATGAACGAGCAGAATACAAGACCGCCGACGGCGTAAGAGCTGCGATTCAGAATAACGGCAGCGAATTGTGGGCAAAAGAAATCAAAGCAAGCGATTACAGTCCTAAAACGCCGCAAGGTGTTGACTTGATTCGTGTAGAGAAAGGCGACCGGATTTATTTCCGGGTTCAGTCAGGCTTTGACGGCGCGTATGATCAGGTGCTGTGGACTCCGCAAATCACTTATCTGAACGTGGATGCGGCTACAGACCCGGACGGATTCAATCCGTATATTTATCAGGCTGCTACAGATTTTATTCCCACAGGCAGAACCGGCATGTCTGTTACGCTGCCCGTGACCGGAAGCGTGCAGTTGAGCGGCGATGTGGAAAAACTCGCTCCGCTTTCCGATGATATTAAGGTTGTCGTATTACTAAATGATACGGAAATGTTCAGCCGGACTTCGGATTCCGGCAATGCGGAAACCATACCGGTGAATCTAACGATGAGCGTCAATCAGGAAGATCAGTTGAAACTCGAGATCGAAGCAGATTCGCCTGTTGATTTGACGCAAATTCAGTGGAAACCGCATCTCGAATATCTCTCTGCCAACGGAATGAACAGCGTTTATGATGCAGAGGGAAATCCTGCGATTGTCTTTGATCCGCCTTATCTTGCAGATGTGTATGGAGATAATGATCTGAATACACCGCTGAAAGCGTGGGTTGCTCCGCAATCCGGAAACGTGACGGTAAGCTCTTCTATTACTACGACTGAGGACAGTGGAACGGTATTTCTGACCGTAAAGCGGGTGAACGAACTCTTGGGCAAAAAAAGTATTGATGTGAGTCAATCTGCAAGTGCCAATTTGACAGTAACTGTTACAAAAGGAGATAAACTTTATTTCGGATTCAGTACACGAGACCGTTCGCTTGCCGAGTCCATCACTTCATACAGCATTTCAGTCGGCGGCGTAACAGTTCCGGCGGCGCTCTATTTCCCTGCGGAAGAAGGATTTTTCGGTCAGCCTTTCCGCGGCTGGACATATTGCGGATATAAAGGAGACGGAGACCGCGCCAAACAGCCCATCATCGAATCTGATTTGGCAATGCCCGAAGTGGATCAAAGCCAGCTTGAGGAGCAGAGTAAAATTACGGATCCGGAAAAATTGGATCCGCAGTTTTCTCCTGAAAAATCAAACGGTATTCCTTTTTATCCGGAACCCGGATTGAATCGCTGGAGAGGCTATGATGACGGCACTTGGGTATCAGCAGGCGTACAGAGCAGTTCGCGTTTAGGCATGGATTTTCCCTCTGTGCCGAAATCCGGAAATTATGCCGGCGCCTCAGCCGTTAGCCGGTTGTCAAAAAGCAAGCAGACGGGCGTGTTTGCAGGCATCGGACCCGCGAGCGTCTCGACCACAAAGGGCGAGAGCGAAGGAATTTTGGATTTCATAGACATGAACGGGGATCGTTTCCCGGATGTGGTCAGCAAAAACTCCATTCAATACAGCCCCATGACCGGCGGTCTTGAAGGAAAAAGCAGGGGCGCACATTCAGGAATCCGGAAAAGCGAAACTCAGGCGTTCAGCGCAGGGATGGGCGGAACCGTTGCTCATACCGAATCCAATGCCAGAGGCAATGCGAAAAGCTCCGGCGAACAGATGGCGTCTTTCGGATTAAGCGGCAATTTCGGCACATCAAAAGATGAGCGCAACTATGACTTTAACGACGTCAACGGCGACGGGCTTCCGGACAAAGTTTATGATGACGGATCCACTGCCTTGAATCTGGGTTACAAATTCGGACCCAAAGAACATTGGGGAGATGTTCGGGTTGACAGAGGCGAAGGCATGAATCTGAGCGTCGGAGCCTCCCCTTCTTTTAATGACGGTCTTTATGGTTTCGGCGGCGGTTTGAGTCTTTCAGAGAGCATAAGTGAAAGCAAAGAGGCATGGCTTGACATCAACGGCGACGGATTGCCTGACTATGTTCGGAAAAGCGGCGGAGTTGCGCTGAATACGGGCAACGGCTTTGCAGGAATATCTTATCCCGGCGCGGGCGACTTTTCCGAAAATGTGAGTACGGATCAAAGCGGCGGGCTTTATTTCACGATTATGATTCCGCTCGGTCTTTTGCCGATTTGTATCATTATCAATCCGGGCGCGGAAATCAACAAAGGCATCGGTCGTCCGAAGATTGCTATCATGGACATTGACGGCGACGGCTATCCGGATCATCTCAAATCAGATGATGACGGTTCGATTGAAGTCCGGCGCAATCCCATCGGCAGAAGCAATATGCTGAAAACGGTTCATCGTCCTTTGGGTGCAACGATTACGGTGGCTTATGAGCGGGACGGCAACACCTATCAGATGCCTCACAGCCGCTGGAATATGACTCGCGTAGAAGTGTCGGACGGCGTTTCCGGAGACGGTGTGGATACCCTGTTGACAACCTATCAGTATGAAGACGGGTTCTATCATCGTCAGGAAAGGGATTTCTACGGATATCGCGTCGTAACGACCGAGCAGCGCAATATTGCGGAAGGCGATGCGCTTTATCGCAGCACTACGCAGACCTTTATGAACCGGAATTACTATGAGAAAGGACTTCTCATCTCCGAAGTGGTTCAGGACGCGGCGGGGCGCAAATATGTTGAAACTGAAAATACTTATCAGTTGAGAGATATTGACACCGGCAGTCTTTTGCAGGGCGATTTCAAAGAAAGTCTCACCGCGACGGTTTTTCCGGAAATGATCCGCACGGATAAGAAGTTCTACGAAGGAGAGGACGCACCGAGTATTACGACTTATCAGACCTATCAATATGACTCGTTAGGCAATGTGGTTCACTTCTTTGACGCGGGCGATGTCGGCTCCGGAGATGATGT
>DYRK01000633.1 GCA_020718785.1 Desulfatirhabdium butyrativorans
AACTTTGAAGATTAAAACCCGAAGCCCACTACTGTCACGTCATCTGTCTGTTCCCTGTCCTCTCTGTGTTCGTCAAATTTTTTCAAAAGAATTTTCTCCTGTTCCTCAAACGGTTCTTCGCTGATTTCAGACAGCAGTTTCTTAAACCGGGGAGTGCCGAATCTTCGCCTGGGCTGCCCGCCCATCTGGTCTGTGTATCCGTCGGTAGCCATATAAAAACATATTCCTTTCTTAATTGGAATCATATAATTGCTGTAGCTGAAATCCAGATCCGACCGTCGGTATCCGATATTTTTCTTGTCTCCTCTGATTACCGAGACTTCGCCTTCGAAGACAGAGTACAGCCGCAGTCCCGCGCCTGAAAAAATCAGCGTTTTCTCTTTGGTCAGACTCACATCCGGTATAAAGTAAACTCCTGCTTCCATACCGTCATCTGAGACCGCATATTCCGTATCCTGCTGAAGCGTTGTTTTTACAATAATATTAAGCCGTTTGAGAATTTCAGCAGGATCATGGCAGCCTTCGTCTTTTATAATTCTCCTTAACGCGGAAGAAGCGATCATGGTCATAAACGCGCCCGGAACCCCATGCCCTGTACAGTCAATCAATGCTCCGATAAAACTGCATAAGCCGCATTCCGGCAGTCCGGATACGAAAAAATCTGCAAACAGCATGTCTCCGCCCACAATATCTCTGGGTTTCCAGATTGAAAATGTATTCCTGAGACAGGATTTCATAATATCCGGTCTCGGCAGCAAAGACAGTTGAATTGTCCGGGCATACCTGATGCTGTCCATGGTTTTTCTGTTGGCGGTCTCGATTTTCTCAAGAGTCCGGTTCAGTTCCTGTTCCGCACGCTTACGGCCGGAAATATCGCGTGTGACGGATAATATTCTGTCCCTGCCGCAGCGGACCATCCGTGTTTCATACCAGTAAAAACCTCCGGTCACAGACAGAGCATATTCCAGAGACTGAAGGGTATCGCTTTCTATGACTTTCAGGAAAGAGGGAATCAGCCGCTCTGCAAGTTCATCCGGAAGCACATCACGCATATTCATGCCGATAATTTTTTCAGGTCTGACCGACAGGCGGCTGATGTCCGCAGCATGATAATCCAGATAAACGCCGTCGGTATCCTGAATGAACAGCAGGTCCGGAAGTGCCTCAAGTATCGCGCCCATTCGGGTTTCGCTTTCACGCAATGCGCTCTCCGCGGTTTTACGTTCCCGGATTTCCCGCTCCAGATCGCTGTTTCTCTTCTGAAGATCAGACGCACTGTCTGCCAATTGTCCGAGCATCCGGTTGACAGCAGCGGCAAGCTCGCCGAATTCATCCTTTCGCGAGACGCTGACAAACTGCGTTTTCCCTGTTCCGAATCTGACCGCATTGACCTCGGCATTCAACTTTTTCAAGGGGGAAAGCACGAGTCTGTTCAGAAACAGCGAGAGGATCAGAATACACATCACCCCGATAACAATCAGAAAGACAATATGATAAAAAATCGTTTTCTTTCCGAGATGATAAATACTTCTGATCTCTTCAGCTTTCAGAATAAAAGCCGGTTTTCCGTCAAGACCGTTCTGAACCGAATATGCTGCCACGGATTCCTGATTTAAAGGAAACACCGGCGTACTGATGCCCTGCCTGATCTGAGTACAGGCGGTCTGAAAATCAGCCGGAAGATTCGGCTCGTCAGATGCCCGGATATCAAGATTCAGATGGGTAAGCGTTCCGATACGCCGGATTTCTTCGGAATCGAGAAATCTCCCCAAAATCAGTGCGCCCATTACCGGACCCGTGAAATCGCTTTTCAGAATCGGCTTTGAAACCGCCAGAACAGGAAAATGCCGGGTCATCAGCACGCCCGCGGCCACGCTTTCATTATCAGAATGCTTTGTAAGCGAAGGTACTGACATCAGCGAATTCAGCAAATGCTCTGTATCCTGAATTTCTTTTTTCTGAACCCGGTCCAGAAATTTGGCATGGATTATCTGACCGGAATTGCTGACAAACACCATAAAATTTACTTTCAGCACAGATATGGCGGAATCATCCATATTGGTTTCGATATACTCTGTATTGCTGTTTTGCACGAAATTATAAGTATCATCCCAGAATGCCCAGTCCGTGGCTGTGGATTTAAGAGATTCAATCACTTCGGCGATTCCGCTTTCTGCCCGACGGATATCTGTCTGCATATTCTGATGTTCAAGATGACTGTAACTGTCCAAAACAATGATCCGTGATGTTTCCGCAATGCCTGCAATCATGGCAACAAAAATAATGCTGACCGTAAGCAGGGTCTTTTTTCGGATATTCATTTATTCCTCAGGAGGACAGCGAAATTTCCCGAAACGATTAATAGTGCAAAATCTGTTTTTGCACAAGAAAAAAAATGGGGAGGCAGGAGGGGGAGGAGTGCAAACCATTTTAATAAGATTGGCCTTTTTTGCTCTTTGCCCGGCTGGTCGAAGAGCGAAAATGAAATTTTTCAGCTTTTTTTCTCGTTCCCAAGCCCCAGCTTGGGAACGCACTTGCCGGGGAAGCCCCGGCTTCCCGTGATGGGAGACAGCCCGAAGCCGGGGCTTCGGACGCAGATGCGTTCCCAAGCCCCGGCTTGGGAACGAGAAAGCAGGGGCTTGGGAACGAGGAATATTCCGTTCCCGGAAAGCGGAACCGCTGTATCCTTCCGATTATTCTGCATAAAAAATAAATTCAAGACAGAGTGCCGTGTTCCGGCATGATTTTTGCATATAAATTTTCGAAGTGCTGTCCGGAGAGGGAAATTTTTACCCTTGCGGAACTTCCCGGGCTGTGTCATAAGGTGTCAGAGACTGTGATATCTTGAATATTGTCAAAGGGTGTGACGGCAGAGGGTGCTGTCACAGGCATGATGTCGGGCCGCTGTCCGGGAAAAAGGCTTATGCTTTCAAAACAAAATTTTTCACATCATACTCATACTCCGCATCCGGATATCCTGATCCCGAAGGCAGGCTGTCTCCTGCAACGCAGTTTATAATAACCATTAACCATCAATTAAACAAAGGAGAACAGCCATGAAAAAAAATCAGAATCTTTCGTGTTTTTCTGTTATTCTTCTGGCACTTGTGTGTCTTATGTCTGTATTTGCAGGCACGGCTCATGCGGACTGGAGCGACCAGTTCAGCCTGCCGGGCGCGGATGGTGGAGTCCGGGCAGTTGCCAAAGACGCTTCCGGCAATATCTACATTGCCGGCGATTTTACATCTGTGGGCAAAACCGTTGCAAACAGAATTGCCAAATGGGACGGGTCCGCATGGTCGGCTTTGGGAACAGGAATGAACAGTATTGTCTTTGCCCTTGCCTTTGACAGCGCAGGAAACCTTTATGCAGGCGGATCCTTCACCACA
>DYRK01000634.1 GCA_020718785.1 Desulfatirhabdium butyrativorans
GAAGCCCCGGCTTCGGTCCGTCTCCCGTCACGGGAAGCCGGGGCTTCCCCGGCAATTGCGTTCCCAAGCCGGGGCTTGGGAACGAGGGGGAAGTTCCTCTTGTTCCCAAGCCCCAGCTTGGGAACAAGAGAAAGTCTTGTCTGTCTAATTCTGCTGTCCCTTTGTCTGAGGCGGGGGACCCTGAGGCGATTCATCCGCGCTGATAAAACCGTCACCGTTTTTATCCAGACCGGTGAAGCGGTCAGGAGGACCGGTAAACTCCTCCTTCGACACTTTTCCGTCATTATCTTTGTCAAGTCTCTCGATAAAATTCTTTTTTATCCCATGAGGGCCGGTTCCGTCCATCTGAGGCTTGGGGACCTGAGGCATTTCATCCGCGCTGACAAAACCGTCGCCGTTTTTATCCAGACCGGTGAAGCGGTCAGGAGGACCGGTAAACTCCTCCTTCGACACTTTTCCGTCATTATCTTTGTCAAATCTCTGGATAAAATTCTTTCCCATCATCCCCTGGGGACCGGTTCCGTCCATCTGTCCCATCTGAGGCGGACGTCCCGGCTGCACTTCATCGCCGGTGATAAAACCGTCACCGTTTTTATCCATGCGGGGGAAATGTTCCGCGGGTCCGGGGAATTCCTCCTTCGACACTTTTCCGTCATTATCTTTGTCAAATTTCTGGATAAAATTCTTTCCCATTCCTCGGGGAACGGCTCCCTCTTTTCCGGGAGGATTGCCCTGCTGGGCAAAACTGCACACTGTGAAAACGAGCAGTATTGCCGACACAACAGCCGTACCTGCTTTAATCCTGCAATTCATCTTCAATAGCTTTTTCCTTTTCTGTTCTGCGTTAAACATAAAAAAACCGTTACTCATCATACAGTCGGAAATTCTCTGAAAAAAGTTTCAGAAAAGACAAAATTAATTTCCGACTCATATTCCCTTAATTTTATGTATATTCAGGCTGATTGTCAACTTTTTTCTGGTTCCCAAGCCGGGGCTTGGAACGAGATATAAAGATAAATCACGGAGAGGATATTTCTTTCTTTTTTTCCTGAATATTCAGATGAATAGTCTCCAATGCCTCTATCTGATGTTTCAATGTCCGGTTTTCTTTTTTCATTTTTTCCAGCCGGTAATTGAGACGCTGAATCTCTTTTTCACGGGCTTTGATAAGCTTTTTATAGAATGCGCTTTTATCCGGCTGTTTTTTCTCATTTTGCCGCGGTTCGGCTTCATTTGCCGCAGGCGGAGGTTCATCGGGGGGATCATCCGGGGGATCATTTTCCGGCACACGGGCTTCGGCTGTTCCGGATTCAGCCATCTCATGCAGCAAGGGGCCCAGCATACGCGGGTCCTCTCCGCTCAGATTCGGCGGCAGAAGCTGGCTCCATGCGTCCCACAGACGGATCGCCTCGGTAAAATCATCCGGGTCTTCGGCAAGTATCAGCCGCGCGCAGATCAGACCGTAAAGACTGTCACGGCTGATTTCCTGATTTCCGGTCTGCTGATGCAGGCGTCCTAAAATTTCTTCGGCTGTTTTCAGATCCCCCTGCTGAAAAGCCTCATATCCGCCTTCAAGCATTTGTATTTCGGCAATGTACGGGGGCGAGGATATCGGCGAAATCGGCGGGGTTTGAGGAATCGCCGTGCATCCCGACATCAGTCTGACCGTCACGAGAAGCGTTGACAGGCATATCCGGCAGCCTGAATTTGTCAGCAAACTGTTTTTTATCATATCAGTTTCGAACTCACGTTGTTGAAACAGGAAGAGTAAATATAAAAGTACTGCCTTGTCCGACTTTGCTTATGACGCTGATTGTTCCTCCGTGGGATTCGATGATATTTCTGCTTATGCTGAGTCCCAGTCCCACGCCGTCCTGATGTTCCCGCACTCCTTTGGCGCGGTAGTATTTGTTGAATATGAAGGTCTGTTCTTCTTCGGGAATTCCGGGTCCCCGATCTGAAACAGAGAATCTTATTTTTGCCGGATCATGATCGGGTTCCGCGCTGACCGTGATCCGGCTTTCAGCCGCGGAAAATTTGAGGGCATTTCCCATAATATTGAGAAAAACCTGCTGAAGATGTTCGAAATCGCCTGCTATCATAGAAATATCCGAAGGTATGTCTGTTTCAATCATGATTCTTTTGGCTTCCGCGGCAGTATTCAACTGGTCAATACATCCTTTTACCAGCGAACATGAATCAATAGGGCAGACCTGAAGCCTGAGCGCGCCGGATTCCATGCGCGAGGCCCGCATCAGCCGGTTTAACAGATCGCAGACTCTGCCCATTTCCAGATTGGCGATTTCAAGGAATTTCTTCTGCCGCTCATTGATATTTCCCATGATGCCTTCTCCGATAAGATTCACCGATTCGCGGATGGATGTCAGCGGAGTCCGGATTTCATGGCTTAACATGGAAATAAAATCCGAGCGCATCTGTTTTTCCTCTTCCAGCCGCATTGCCATCTCATTGAACGCTGCGGCCAATTCTCCGAATTCATCTTTGGAACGGATATGAATCGGCTCGGTCCATTGTTCTTTTGAAACAGAGCGTATTCCCCGGAGAAGTTCCCTGAGCGGACCGATCATGGAACGCGCCAGAAAGCCGCTTCCGAGCAGTCCCGCGAGAATCGAAATACCAAGACCTGCCAATCCTGTCCGCACAGCCATCTGTCCGCGGCGTTCCAATTCCCTGTTTGCCTGCTCAACATCCTGTTCGTTTTCCGAGCGGGCTTCTGAAATTTTCTGAATCCATTCATTGAGTACGGCTTCTGGAATAAGCAGAGTCTCAGGAGATTCCTGTTTCTTTGCATCGGGCGACATCCGGCAGATATCCTGATCAATCTCATTCCAGCGGGCTGAGATTGCCATTCCCGCGGATCTGAGATTCAGAATTTCTTTAAGGCTTTCTTCGAATTCTTTCTGCGCGGAGATGAAGTAATTCACATAATCTTTTTTTTTCAGCAGAAAATATTTCTTTTCATTCTCCTCCATATTGAGCAGGTTTTCAATCATTTTTTTCGAAGCCGAAGATATCTTATAGTTTTTATTTACAATATCTTCGGATATCCGCATCATCCGATGGACATTGAGATAAAGGATGAAAACAGTTCCGAAAAATATCAGGACAAACATAAAATACCATATCAGCAGCTTACCCGTGATGCCGGATTTCAGTTTCATTCTTTGCCCCTGTTCCCTGAAATCCCGGATGATTCATAAATTTCAGCCCGCAGCCTGTCTGTGCATAACCTATTATAGAAATTAACTTTTAAAGAAATATATTCAGCAGATCGAAAAGTTTTCCGAAATGCTCGCCTGGGATTGACAAAATGCTCGCCTGGGATTGACAAATCCCAGGCATTTCCGGCGCCGAAGGATAAAA
>DYRK01000635.1 GCA_020718785.1 Desulfatirhabdium butyrativorans
CCGACCCTGCATCCAGAATCCGGTCCATCCATATTTCCAGTTCCTTTTCTTCAGCCTGTCTGAGACGGTCCTCTGCCCAGACCGGAACCGTTCCGAAACGGCGCGCCACCAGTTTGCCGAGCATCAGAATTTCTGCTTCTTTAATTCCCTCTTTCTTTCCTTCTTCAAGAAACATCCGGTGAAGTCCCATGATTTCCTCCTTTTCCGGGCTTTTCGGCAGAACGAACTCGAAGTCATTGAACAGATTAGCATATCGTTCTCTGTTTGTGTTGATCACATTGATTCTTCTGAACCGTGCCATCTGATTCCGGATTAAGTCAAAGTCCGAATTTTTTCAAGTTCTTCCATTGATAAACCGGTATATTTCGATATTTTTGCCGGAGGCTCGCCCTCTCTGAGCATTTCAACCGCTATCTCCGATGCTTTCTTTTTTTCACCTTCCTCTCTTGCAGTGTCCACAGAATTTTTCAGATCCCGATACACCTTCAGGCTGTCTTCATAAGCTGTCCGTTCTTCATACCCGAATTTTTCAATTTCGGCAAGCTTAAACAATTTTTCAAATACCCGCTCCTGAAATTTCACGGGTCTGTCCTGAAGTTTCGGCAGATTTTTTATCACATACAGCCATTTGTCAAAATGAGTTTCGAGTCCGTCCTCTGTTTTGCTGAAATTCGGCATCTGCAAATAAATAAAGGTCAGTTTGTCATAAAAGACCTTTTTCTTTTCAATATCCATGAGTTTCACTTCGGTAACGACGGTTTTGTCTTTATCTTTGTCATCAAAGATGAAATCCAGTATGCCTACTGTATAAACCGCCTGAAGCCTGAAATTCCAATCCCCCCGGACTGCCTGCTCCTGAATCGGAAATGTCGAATAATAAACTGTTCTGTCTTTGAAAAAATTCTGCTTGACTTTCTGAATCTCGACAATGAATTTCTCACCGGCTTCATTCTCACAGTAAATATCGAATATCGCTTTTCTCTCTCCGAAATACGGCAGATGCTCATTTTTCAGATAAGTCAGTGTTTTGATATTGCCTTTTTCTTTACGGAGCAGTTCGTTCAGAAAATCGGCAAGCAGGTCTTTGTTCGCTTCTTCGCCGAACAGCCGTTTGAACCCGAAATCCGTAAACGGATTGATGTATCGCTCTTTTTTTATATTCACATCATCCTTCCGAACTTACAGCATTTCTTCACCTATGTTATACAAACATCCGATGTTCCTCATCAGCATTCAGATATTCAGGCACTGATTTGTTTTTCACACAATGATGGTTACAATGCCGGTTTCCCAATTCACACCTTCAAGAATGATCTCCGATAAGCTGCCAACACAAATCAAACCTTCCCATGTTCAAAATAACGCATCAAGTCCCGATCTCTCCTCCTGCCTTAAATTTTCAATGGGTTTATGACTTGCAAAAAAGAAGAATAACGTAAAAAATCTTCTGTATTTGCAGTATATATCGTTTTTATATGATTTTCGAGTGAACAAAAAGCAATAATGTGATCGTATATTCCATATTTTTCAATATCATATTCCGTAACTGCGGAAAAAGCCTTTTCCAAAATTATATTTGTCATAGATAATATTTTTATTCTTTCATTATGCGAAATTCTCTCTATAACTTCTTTTGCTTCCTGATTTGTCAATGATTTATCCAAACGCCTTTTATCTGTTATGACTTGAAAAAATTCTATTAAAGAAATATCGCAGATTGCCATACCTTCCGAACTTACAACATCATTAAGGATTTTTATAGAATTCTGATGAAATTCGGATGATAAATTAAACGCATATATCAGCAAATTGCTATCTATGCAAATCATTCTCCATTTCCTTATGATGTATCCATTCCCTTGTAATTTTTTCTTGTTTCAATGAAATTTTCGGACCCTCCTGAAGTAAAACCGAGAAATCGGAAACAGGATATTTTTCAGCTTCAAAATTCTCTGTTTTTTTATCATCCGGCGATGATATTATCAATATAATTACATCAACTATCGTATCCGGCTGTAAATCAGGACAACAAATTTCTATAATGCCGCCTTTTTTTACGCTTGCCCGTTCTTTACACGCTGAAATCATTTCTTCACCTATGTCCTACAAACATCTGATGTTCCTCATCGGCATTCAGGTATTCAAGCACTGATTTATTTTTCGCATTTGCCGCACAATGAGGGCTGCAATGCCGGAAATATTCCTGTTTCATCATCAAATTGTATTAATATCCTTTTCCGGCCTGACCGGTCCCTCCTGTGAAGAGTTCCTCGACCGAGCCTGCATCCAGAATCCGGTCCATCCATATTTCCAGTTCCTTTTCTTCAGCCTGTCTGAGACGGTCCTCTGCCCAGACCGGAACCGTTCCGAAACGGCGCGCCACCAGTTTGCCGAGCATCAGAATTTCTGCTTCTTTCTTTCCTTCTTTTTTTCCCTCTTTCATCCCCTCTTTCTTTCCCTCTTCAAGAAACATCCGGTGAAGCCCCATGATTTCCTCCTTTTCCGGGCTTTTCGGCAGATATTCCTCCCGGTAATGTTTCAGTTCTTCCTCATTCATGTTTGCATAATGATCAATATATTCGGCATATTTGATCCGTCTGTCAATATTCTTTTCCAGCCTGACCAGCCCCTCCTGCGCGCAGGTGTATATCCCGATCTTCTGATCCGGATGAAATGCCATATTGGGCAGGTTCAGCCTTGCCGCGATATTGCCGCTGTCCATATACTCCTCTGCGGGTATCTGCCCGAGATCGCAGACAATATATCGGAAAAACAGGTATGTCTTACGATCTCCGCCCAGAGTGAGCGACTGTGCATAAGTTCCGGAATGCAGAAATATGACAACCGGAACCACCCGGTCTGTTTTGAACATCTCCGACCGGAACCACCCGGTCTGTTTTGAACATCTCCGAAAGATGAAGGCAGTAGCGGGCGGTCCGGCGGACTGAAAATCTGCCCGGATCGGTCTCTTCCTCGATGACAAACAGAACAGCTTTCCGTTTTCCGTCGGGCCATTCGGTCAGCAGAGGGGTATCCAGTTCATGAAAATGATCCCCGAGCCGGTCCTTCAACTGCTCCTGCCTGACCGGAGTGATGCGGACATCCGGCGTCATTTCCCCGGACTCTTCGGCAGCAAAAAATTCCAGGGACTGGCGCGGGTAATCCAGTATCAGATTTTTAAAATTCTGGTTATGTGTCAGAGTGTGTTTCATAGGTATCGGCTGCCGTTTGTTATCCCGGAAAGACTGATCTTTCAGGATGAAATCTTCACAATTATTATATAAAACCTATAAAAATTTTATACGCAACAAGTTAAACAGTTTTTTTAAAATCTGCTCAGAACTCTTTGGGAATAAATTTAATGTCATTGATAATGGCTACAT
>DYRK01000636.1 GCA_020718785.1 Desulfatirhabdium butyrativorans
CGAGGATAAAATGATTTTGCAAATCGTTTTATCAACAGAAAAGCGCAACTTATTTGTAGCTTTTTGCCGCAAAATGTGTTAGACGCATCAGCATGAATGCCATACTTGAGGTCAGAAACCTTGTAAAGCATTATCCCGGCGTGACCGCGGTGGACGGAATCAGCCTGTCCATTAAATCCGGTATCTGTTTCGGTCTTCTGGGACCCAACGGCGCGGGCAAAACCACCGCGATTGAAATTATCGATGGGATTATCGCCCCCACTTCAGGGGAAATTCTTTACAAAGGGAAACCTCGGGAAACAGGCTTTTATGAAGAAATCGGCATCCAGTTCCAATCCACTGCCCTGATGTCGCTTTTAACTGTGCGCGAAACATTGGAAACCTTTCGGAATCTGTATCGGAAAACCATGTCAATGGAAGAACTGATTGAGATGTGCCGCCTTGAAGATATACTGGAACGCGACCATGAAAAAATTTCAGGCGGACAGAAACAGCGGCTGCTGATTGCTGTCGCGCTGGCAAATGATCCGGAACTGGTTTTTCTGGATGAGCCGACCACGGGACTTGATCCCCAGTCCAGACGCCATCTCTGGAGCATTGTCGAAAACATAAAAGCCCATGGAAAAACCCTTGTCCTGACCACCCATTATATGGAAGAAGCCGAGATTCTCTGTGACGAAATCGCCATTATTGACAACGGAAAGATCATCACAAAGGGTTCCCCGGGAGACCTGCTTCACGAACATTTTGCCGGACTGAGCATTATCTGTCTGCCCAAAGAAAATTTCAATGAACCGCCGGAAAATTTTTTTGCACGAGACTCCGGTCATCCTTTGGTGCGGAATGTTACGGACAGACAGAAAAATTATGAAATTCAGACAGACAGGACAGAGGAATGCCTGAGAATTCTTTTGGAAAGCGGCATGGACCTGTCGCGGATGATTGTCAGGTCCCAGAATCTCGATGACCTTTTTCTTAAACTGACCGGGCGTAATCTCAGGGAATGAGAATCAAGAAGTGAGAATTGAAAAAAGATGATGTTAAAACGATTCTGGTCTGTTTTTATTGCGCGTAACAAGGAATATTTCCGGGACCGCGTGACGCTGGGATGGAATTTTCTGTTTCCGCTGTTTATTGTCATCGGCTTTTCTGTCCTGTTCCAGCGCGGGGGACAGGAATACTATAAAATCGGTGTCATTCCGCGGGAAGCCGGGATTTCAGAAAAAGCGGATGCGCTTCCGCAAATTCTGAAAAATCTCAATCTGTTAAAGCTCATCGTGTTTGAGAATCGCAACACAGGATTTGAAAAACTCAGATATCACAAGGTTGACATGATTATAGAACGCGGCTCTGAGCCGATCCGATACTGGGTCAGCAGCAGTTCTCCGAAAGGAACGATAGCGGAGAGTCTTTTGCTGCAAAATTTTTATGATCCCGGATACATGGCCGGCAAAGCCGTGAAACAGACCGTCAAAGGCAATCAGACAGCTTATATCGAATGGCTTTTTCCGGGGATCATCGCAATGAATATGATGTTCAGCGGGCTTTACGGAGTGGGTTACGCAACGGTACGTTACAGGAAAAACGGGGTACTGAAGCGTCTGAAAGCAACACCGCTGACCGCTTTCGAATACCTTGCCGCTCAGTTGGTATCGCGGATGTTTGTGATTCTTTTCAGCGGTATAACAATTTATATCGGCTGCGCCCTGCTTCTGAATTTTCATTGCAAAGGCTCATATTTCGATCTCCTGGTTATGTTCATGCTGGGGAGCGCGAGCATCGTCTCCGTAGGGCTGATAATTGCCGCGAGAATAAGCAGCGAGGAGCTTGCCGAAGGTCTTGTCACCCTTATCACATGGCCCATGATGTTTCTTTCCGAGGTATGGTTTTCGCTCGAAGGCGCGCCGGAATGGGTACACAAATTTGCGCTGATTTTTCCGCTGATGCACCTGACAGACGGAATGCGGCAAATCATGAACGAAGGCGCAGGTCTCGGCGAACTCGGTTTTCATATTACGGTTCTTCTGTCTGTCACAGCAGTATTCATAAGCCTCGGTTCTGTTCTGTTCAGATGGACGAAAGATTGATCGGAGTCAGAGGTGAAGGGGGAGAAGTCGGGGAGAAATAAGAGGGAACCTCTGACCCCTCACCCCTGACCTCTAACCCCATTATGGAGAGAAGAAAATGAGTTCTTCCGAAGACTTTTTTGAAATTATCGAAGACAATAATTGTCCGCTTTATGAATTGGGAGACCAATTCAAATTATCAGGAATAGTTCTTTCTTTCCCAAAAGACAAGCCGACCTGTATCACGCTTGTTGGAGATATAAAAGAAATTCTGATATTATGTAAAAATGATGATGCGCGCAGAGAGAATTCTCCCAAGTATTCTTTTGATTGCAGCGGCTGTACCGGAACGATCTGGCTGGAATACCGGAGAGAGAAAAGAGAGGCAGATGAGAAACTGCAAAAGAGAGAAGACAGCGATCTCAGCTCCACCGCGAATCTGCTGAGAAATTTCTCTATTTTTCAGGCACTTGAGGAACATCACATCAAGTCGCTCGTTGCTTTTTTAAAACTGAAAGAATTCGGCAAAGGGGAAACCGTCATAAAAAAAGGGGAACCCGGAGTCAATCTTTTCATCATTGTATCCGGCAAAGTCGAGGTGGTCGGAGATGACGGTCTGACCATCACTTTTTTGGGAAAAGGAGAAGTTTTCGGCGAAATGAGCCTTCTTTCCGGCGATCCTGTGGGCGCGACCATCAAAGTCGTTGCTCCTTCAAAAGTCTTATGTATCAGCGGCAAAGATCTCAGAAAAATGCTGCTTAAAATTCCTTCTCTTCAGATGTATTTCACTCGGCTGCTTGCTCGAAGGCTTGCTCAGACCAACATCATCCGATCCGAAGAATTTGCTTCCGGAATGGTGGGCAAACTTTCCGAAATGCCGCCAACGGAAATCTTTCAGACCTTGCATCAGAATCAGAAAAGCGGTATTCTGAGTTTGCAGCTTCCCAAAGGGACAGCAGAGGTCTGTTTCAGAGAAGGCGGGCTGATCCGGGCAAAATACGGACGTAAAGAAGGCACAGAGGCTTTTTTTGCCCTTTTGAGAGAAAATGAAGGCCGCTTCAAATTTGTTCCGGGTCTGCCTCCGGAAGAAAAAGAAACTCCGGAACTGGGCGATTTCATGTGGCTTCTGATGGAAGGACTGAATCAGATAGACGAGGAAGAAGCGACAGTAAAAAAATAACAACTCGTTTTTTTTTGTAAGAAAAAAAATGGGCTGTGTAAAATCAAAGTAGAACAAGCATCCTGCTTGTTCGCGGAAGCGGTTTGCAGCCGCTAAAAACAAAAACTGTTATATTGAGGTGT
>DYRK01000637.1 GCA_020718785.1 Desulfatirhabdium butyrativorans
ACGAATGCCGATGCAGACAAAAACGGCAAAGTGGAAATAAGGGATGCGGTCTATATTTTCCAGAAACTTGCGGGATTGAGATAATCTGTCAAGGTATCAGGGCATGTCGCCGACATGCCCCTACGATGCCCGACACAATCGGTTTAAAAAAATAGTATCCGGAAATTGTAGGGGCATCACCGTCGGACTGCTGCTAAACCTTTTGATTATCAAATATTATAAACCTTTCAACAATTATTAAAGGAATACAAGACATTCCGTGCAAAGGTTTTCCGGTTTCTGAACAATGTCATTGATTATATCAATGACTTAAAAACATTGACGGTCGAAAAATTTCAAATTGTGTATGCATAATCTGTGCCAAAAAAAACCAAAATTGAATGATAATACTACCGCCCAGCGATGAATGTACTCGTCGAACATCAATGCCCCCAATGCGGCGCACCGGTTATTCTCAAGGAAACAGACCGTATCTTTGCCTGCGGATATTGCCGGGTAAAATCCTGTCTTTCGGCAGAAGATTATTTTTGCTACATGCTGCCGAACCGGGCGGATGGAAGCAGACCGCCTGTCTTTTTTCCCTACTGGCGATTCAGAGGAATGCTGTTTTCCTGCTTTCCCGATGAGATAGATCACCGATTCATAGATTTCAGTTACCGGGCAGCGGACGCGCCGCAGTTTCCGCCCTCGGTCGGACTACGCAGCCAGACCCTGAAACTGAAATTTGTCTCGCGGGAAACAACAGGCAGATTTCTGTATCCGACCTTGTCTGTAGCGGAACTGATGAAAATCTTCACTCGGAGATTCAATCCCTGCCTGTCTCAGCCCGTACTGTATCAGGCTGTTGTCGGTGAGACATTCAGCCTGATCTATTCCCCTTTCTATATCGCATCAGATACAGAGGAACAAGCCGGAGGACAGCTTTTCGATGCGGTTCTGAATAAACCGGTTTCTGATCTGACGCGGGAAAATGCTGATATTTCGCTTTATCCGGGCGGAGCGCCGAACCGGCAGGTACGGCTGATTCCCACACTGTGTCCCGAATGCGGATGGGATATGGATGCGGAGCGTGATGCGCTGGCATTGATCTGTAAAAACTGTGATTCCGTGTGGCAGTCCCGGGGAAACGGATTCGAAAAACTGCCTGCTGCCCATATTCCGGAAAGCGGTGATAATATAATCTATCTGCCTTTCTGGAAAATCAGAGCAGAGGTTTCAGGGCTGACACTTGATTCTTACGCGGACATGATCAGGATTGCCAATCTGCCCCGCATGTTTCAAAAAAATCAGCTTTCAGAGCCATTCTGTTTCTGGACAGCCGCATTCAAAATCCGGCCCCGGATTTTCCTGACGCTTTGCCGCAACATGACGCTGTCTCAGCCGCAGAAAGAACTGATTCATAAGCCGCCGTCCGGCAGACTTTTTCCTCTAACCCTGCCGGCTGAGGAAGCGGCTCGAAGCCTGAAAATCATCATGGCCGCTTTTATGAAGCCCCGGAAAAAACTTTTTTCCAGACTCGGTGAAATAAAGGTTGCGCCAAATGATTTTTTACTGGTATATGTTCCTTTTCGGGAAAGCGCGCATGAACTCATTCAGCCGGAATTTCTTATGGCTGTCAGCAAAAAAATGCTGGAACTCACGGGGAATCCGGGAATGTGATTGACTGATGTTACGCAGCCGGATGTAAAATCAGGCGGCTGTCGTCTTCCGCTGTCATTCCCGCGAAAGCAGGAATGACAGGTGCGTAACGTGAGTGATTAAGTGATGCGTGAAAAGTGACGGAGTGCAGGTTTGCCTTTACACTCTGAATTCAATATCAAAAAAGGAGGATAAACCGATGGCTCGGATACTCGTGGTTGACGATGATTCTCAGGTAAGAGAAGTATTGACAGAGGCATTGGAAGAGGCAGGATATGAAGTGGTAGGCGTCCCTGACGGCAGAGAAGTATTAAAGCTTCTCAAAAAAATGCCGTTTGATATGGTTATTACCGATATTATCATGCCGGAAAAAGAAGGGGTTGAAACTATTCTGGAATTCCGGCAGGATTTTCCCGATCTCAAATTCATTGCCATTTCCGGAGGGGGACGTTTCGGGCCCATGTCAAATTACCTTGAAATTGCAAGAAATCTCGGAGCCTACTGCACATTTTCCAAGCCTTTCGAGCAAAAGGAATTAGTTGAGGCCGTTGACAGAGCATTGCGAAAATGAATTCAGCCGGTTGAAAACAACCGGGTCACACGAGACAAATGAGAAACTAAGTTTTTCAAAAAAAACTTAGTTTCTTATCACGCAGCCGATCATTTAACTTAAAATTGCCAAAACAGAATCGCAGGATCATGCCGGCGGCGTGACCTGCCCGAATTTTGCAGATATTCCTGTTGATAAAACGATTTGCAGAACTACCGGACAAAAAATTATAATTTACTGATTTTATTAACATAAAACGATTTGCAAAATCGTTTTACTGTAAAACGGCTTTGCAAGCCGTTTTGTATAAGTTTCGGCAAAACGATTAAAAAAAATTGTCCGGCAGTGTGACGATTTGCAAAATCGTTTTACGACTGTTTTCAAAAGCTCAAATTATGCAGGCGGGCAGTGTAGATAGAAAATCCGGAAAAATTTGTAACAGAACGGAGGGCAGTCTTATGAAAAAAGTCGTTGTCTGTTTTATGTTTGCGGCCGGAATTCTTTTTCAGGGCTTTGCAGATGCTGAAAATATCCGGACTCCCTGGGCGGCAGGCCGGTTCTATCCCTCGGATGTATCTGAACTGAAAAAAACAGTGGACCGATTTCTCAAAAACGCTGTGAAACCGCTGGGAGAAAAACCTCTTGCCATTATATCTCCCCATGCAGGATACATTTACTCGGGACAGATCGCGGCAGATGCCTTTAATCAGGCAGCAGGTTATAAATACAATGTGATTGTGCTGCTGGGAGTCAATCATACTTCGCCTGCATTTGCAGGTGTGTCCGTCTATCCGGGAGACTATGAAACGCCGCTGGGAATTGCAAAAACAGATAAAGAACTGCTGGAAAATCTGATCGCATCGGGAAAAGATGTAGTCACCGAAGAGGCAGTTCATATCCGTGAACACTCCATAGAAGTTCTGCTTCCCTTTGTTCAGACGCTTTTCCCGGGCCTCAGAATTATTGCCGCTGTTGTGGGGACTCCGGATCCCGAGCTATGCGCCCGATTCGGCAACACATTGGCAAAGGTACTGAAGGATCGGAATCCTCTGATTGCGGCAAGCTCTGATTTGTCTCATTATCCTTCCTATCAGGACGCGGTCCGGGTGGACAAAGAAACGCTTGATGCTGTTATGAAAATAGACCCGAATGCGTTTCAGTCTGTGCTTAG
>DYRK01000081.1:0-3655 GCA_020718785.1 Desulfatirhabdium butyrativorans
TGATAACGGCGAACAGAGAACGGATTGAAATTGATCTCCCCGGAGATATCCTCTTTGCTATGCGAGGACGGGGCTTGATTATGCGTTGACAGACGAAAAAACAGCACGAAATGTTGCTGCATTGATGAACGTGAAAACAGTCGGAAAGAGCAATCTCAGGCATTTCCGGCGACAAAGGATAAAAATGACCGTCAATCCGCCGGGAGCGGCCCGGGGGCATTTCCGATCTGCTGAAATTGGCATTTCAGCACACCGGAATCGGGAAACAGGAGACAAACATGAAGAAATTCGTATCTGTCAGAACAAAACTGACAGTCAATACCATGATAACCATTTCAATAATTTTTATTGTTGTGCTGTCGGCAGTTACCGTAATCAACATCCGCAGTGTGAATGAAAACATCCTGAAATCAGAGCGCAACATCCGGAATTCCCTGACAGTCAGAGGAAACACCCTGATAAACAACAACAGCATGGCAATGACCGGCATGGCGGAAGATAATGCCTTTACCGCTATCCGAAACCTTGTTTCTTCGACCATCAAAGACGACCCGGATATCGTCTTCGGAATTTACATGAATGCGAAGCATGTCCCCTGGGCATACTCAACTCCTGCAAATCCTTCGGGTGTGCCGCAGAACAATGCTCCGCTTGAAGATGAAAATTCCGAATGGGCAGGTTCTCTGAAAAAGCCGGATCACAGAATTCATAGGCATCAGGGAAAAGAAGTCATTGAATTTGCAGCGCCGGTTTTTGTTGAGAAGCAGATTTCCGGCTTTATCCGTTACGGCATCAGCACCGAGGCGATGAAAAAGCTGCTTAAAGAAACCCTTTCGGACGGTATCCGCACACGGAATTATATGATTGCCATATTGTTATGTCTGGGAAGCGGTTCGCTGGCAGTGAGTTATTTCATTGTCCGCCGTCTGTCTGCCAAAATTACCCGGCCGATTGATTCTCTTGTAAAATCTGCCAGAACCATTGCTTCGGGAAATTATGATATTCCGGTCACATCGGACAGCAATGACGAACTCGGGCTGCTGGTATCCGATGTGGATAAAATGAGATTGGCTATAAGAGAACTGACGGAAAATCTGAAAGAGCAGGAAAGGCTGAAGCATGAAATGACGCTTGCCCGCAGGATTCAGACCTCGCTGCTCCCCAATCTGACAACCAATGTTCACCGGGACTTTGAAATCGCCGCGGCTATGCTTCCCGCGGATCAGGTCGGGGGCGACTTTTATGATGTGACTTATGACAGAGCCGGTCATCTGTGGATTGCCGTCGGGGACGTATCGGGACACGGCGTCACACCCGGACTGATTATGATGATGGCGCAGACAATCCACACCAGCGTGACAGCCAGTGTTGACTGCGATGCCAGGGGGCTTATTGTCAAACTGAACGAAATCCTGTATAAGAATGTCCATGAGCGGCTGAACGAGAACCATTTTATGACATTCACCGCGCTGAAATATCTGGGCCAAGGGCGTTTCCAGCACGCGGGAGCGCATCTTTCCATGATTATCTTCCGTCAGAAAACCGGCGTCTGCGAGCTTGTCAGAACCCGGGGGATTTATCTGAACTTTAAAAGCGACATTTCCAAAGCCACAAAAAATGACGAATTTTCATTGGATGCCGGGGATTTTCTCGTGCTTTACACCGACGGGCTGACCGAAGCGGAAAATCCGGAGGGCAGAATGCTTGATCTTGACGGACTTGTGAAAATCGTTGAAAAGTATGCGGATCAGCCTCCCAAAGTCATGAAAGAGACAATTATGAATGAGGTGATTCTCTGGTGCGGCAATATACGCAGCGATGACATGACCCTTGTGATTATCAGGAGAAAAGAGGAAGGATTATGAAAATCCGGATGATGCTTTTGCACAAGTTGCGCTTTCCGAATTTTAAAGTAAAACGGTTTTGCAAACCGTTTCTCCGCAAAAACGATTTGCGTCTGTTTTAAGTTTTTGACATTTTACAGTATGACGGTGACAAGAATAACATGAAGTCAATAAGCTAAAACGAGCTACATGGGAGTGAAAGGTTATGAATGCAATGTCTGTAAGCGATGTGATCGAAAACCTTCCTGACATACTGGAAACACTTGAAGATGAAGATTCGGTTTTCACTATAACCCGAAACGGAAGGGCTGTCGGTATCCTTATGAGGCCGGAAAAATATGACGCGCTTCTGGAAACTATGGAAATTCTGGGAGATAAAGAAATCATGACAGCTTTGGAAACTTCCCGGACGGATTTCAAAAATGGAAATGTATTCGGTCATCAGGAGGTTTGGCAGGAATAATGGGCTATCAGCTTTTTTATTCGGAAACATCACGTGAGCAGATCAGATTGCTTCATCCTGATTTGAGACAACAGGAGAAATCATTCATGTCGGCGGAGAAAATTTCAAATACTAAGATAGAAGTCATATATATTCCCTTGCTGAATGAGGGAACGCCTGCTTTTCGTCCGGCAAAAGGACTGAAGCTTAACAAAAATGTATTCAAAGTCCTTACTGACGGGGAATATGACCCTGAAGACGAAGATTGGGAATTTCCACCGGAAACAGTTGTAATATGTGAAAAGGAATCCATGAACGGAGAAGAATTGCTTGTTGCCAAAGCAAAAGTGCCGGAGCGGATGAATCATAGTGAAAACCCGGCAAAACAGGCGATTTTTCTTCCGAGCGTCTGAATCAGAGATTAAGCCGGGTCTGATGTGCCTGAAACTCGGAAGCTTCTGTGTCAGCAAATCTGAATGAAAGACGTCCGATCATGGCGGAGCGGACGGTAAATTATATAAGACATATACCCGGAGACGGAACTCCGGGCTTTTTTCAGCCGGGAGGGTAAAAAATGGGAACAGCGCGGCCTGTCCCGTATGACGGGGCGGAATATGCGGAATATGATGAGACCGAGGATGAGTTTTATTACGGATGCCGCACAGTTGTCACTTATGATGAAAACGGGAAAAGCCTCTTCGCTGATTATCCTCTGACCCCTGAAGATTTTCTGGAACCGGAGGAAGGGGATGAGTATATGCAGGGAAGTCTGCACGAGGACGATGTCATAAGGCTGAGAAGCATTTTCCGCTGTCATCTGAAAGACCGCGGAAACATGACGGTTTACAGCGACATGAAAATAATATGGGGTATCGGAGGGCTGAAGAATCCTGCCCCGGATATCAGCGTGATTGAAAATGTGAAAGACCCGGAAAAGCCGAGAAGCTCGTTTTATGTCACGGAAGAAAAAACAAAGCCCTTTTTCGTTCTGGAAGTTGTTTCGCCGAGATACAGGGATGCCGATATAAACAAAAAGCCGGACATATACAGGAGAGCCGGCGTATCCGAATACATCATCGCGGACCCGGGTCTGGAAGGCAATATAATCTCTTACACGGTCAGCGGCTACAGGCTTATAGGAAACAGATACATCAGGATAAAACCTGACAGAGACGGCAGAATCAGGAGCCTGACCACCGGTGTCATAATAGGAACTGCGGACTCGGGTGCCAGACTCGCTGTCTATGACGCCTCAACCGGCTGCGAAATTCTGTCCGATGAAGAACGTGCAGAATATGCGGAAGAACGTGCAGAATATGCGGAAGAACGTGCAGGATATGCGGAAGAACGTGCAGAATATGCGGAAGAA
>DYRK01000081.1:3755-15208 GCA_020718785.1 Desulfatirhabdium butyrativorans
GTGCAGAATATGCGGAAGAACGTGCAGAGAATGCTGAAAACCGTGCCGGACAGGAAAAAGCACGGGCTGAAACCGCAGAGAAAGAACTGATGAGGCTGAAGGCGAAAATGAAGGCTTTGGGGATTCAGGCGGAATGATTCAGTCTGCCGGCCAAGTGAAAGAGACAATCATAAACGAAGTGATTCTGCGGTGCGGCAATATACGCGGCGATGACATGACCCTTGTGATTATCAGGAGAAAAGAGGAAGAAAATGCCTGATTCGGAAAAACAGAAAAGCAGCCTCACTTACAGCGGATTTTCTCTTGACATGGTACGCAGGAAATTCGGCATCAGGATTTCCATGCAGCCCTTTTTCAGCAATGATATTGAAGATGTCTCTCCGACTGATCTGTTAAAAGCAATACTTGAGAGAACAATGACACTCGCGCTTATAAGCGAAAAGGCACGCTCGGAATTTATCATAGCCCCCGTGCTTATTGCATTGCGGGATATTCTGAATCAGTCGGTCAGCATTTATTCAGGAGTACGTTTTGATGTATCACCTGATGAAGGACTTCAGGGCATCTGTGATTTTATCATCAGCAGATCGCCTCCGCTTCCGACAGTACAGGCGCCGGCGATCATACTGGTTGAAGCAAAGAAGAACGATACTGAAGGGGGATTCGGACAATGTGCAAGCGAAATGGTGGCAGCCCGGCGCTTCAACCAGGAAGAAGGCATTGAAGGACACCCGGTTTACGGATGTGTGACTACCGGGGAATTATGGCAGTTTCTTTGTCTGGACAAGGACAGTCTGTCAATTGACCCCGATAAAAAATATATCAAAGAGCTTCCGAAAATACTGGGTATTTTTTTTCAGATGATAAACGGAGGATGGCGGGAAGCCCTTCCGTATATATCGAACTCACGTTAAACGAATAACAGGATGATATGAAAGGAAAAAGACAATAATGATTGAAAACACAAACGTGACGGTTATGGGCGATTTTGTTGATCCCAGAGAGACTGATTTCGAAGGGTCATTGACTTTCAGCATCAAAGCTGCCTATATTGAGAGGGAAAAGCTCTGGAAAAGCAAAGACCTGACTGCCGAGTTTCTCGGAAATTTCTGGAAAAACATATTGGATATTGAAAGTATCAAATCCACGCTTCATTTTGTCTGCGCGGAACTGCTGGAAAACGCGGTTTATCACAGTGCAAAATCAGATTATATGATCATGATTCAGCTCTGTTTCAAGAGCGATGAATTGATGGTGTATGTGAAAAACAGCGCAGAAACAAAAAAAGTCGAAGGTTTCAAAGAATTTGTCCGCTCGATTCTGGAAGCGGAAAATCTCCAGAAACTCTTTATCCAAAGTATGAAAAATGCCAAGAAATCCGGCAGCAAAAGATCGCAGGTCGGACTTATTACGATTCTGAAAGACCGCGGGGCAAAACTCTCATGGAAGCTTGAACAGGACAGAGATGTGACATTGATAACCACTCTGTCAAGAATCTCTTTGAAAGGAAAGGGCGCGTGATGACTATCCAAGGAGAGAATTATAAAGTGACCTACCAGAACGGCGTGATCTCCATATCCGGCAAACTCTCGCTGATGCTGGAAGACTATGAGGAACTCGAGACATTTTTTGAAGAGGTGATCGAATCCCGGCCCTCGGAAATCACAATAGATATCAGAAATCTTGAGTATCTGAACAGTTCCGGGATCAAAACAATATGTGTCAGCCTGATATTGGAAGCAGCGGACATAGAAAACCTTCAGATGAAAATTCTGTGTTCGGACCGCTACACATGGCAGAAAGAGACGGTTCCCACATTCAAGGACCTGATGGATGACATAACAGTCCTGTTCGGATGATTTTAAGGCAGGGACGGGATGAATATGAATATCAAAGAAGAACGCTACAGTATCGTCTATGAGAATAATGTCATAAAGATTTCCGGCAAACTTTCAATCATGCCGGAAGGCTATGAACGCATTGAGAGTTTTTTCAAGGAAATTGTCGGATCCGGCCCCGCGGAGCTTGTCTTGGACATCAGAAACCTCGAATACCTGAACAGTTCCGGGATCAAAGCCCTTTGTATCGGGCTGATTCTGGAAGTTGAGACAAAGGAAGGTCTTTGGCTGAATATCCGCTGTTCAAAGCAGCACCGATGGCAACTGGAAACAGTTCCCACATTCAAAGACCTGATTGAGAATCTGAATATCGTTTTTGAGTAGGTAAGAGGTCAGGGGTCAGGGGTAAGAGTCTCCGGCTCTCACCTTACCTCTCACCTCTCACCCCTGACCCCTCACCTCCCCCTGGGGACATTTATGAGCAATGAGAACAAAGAAAAAGACAAACTGAAACGGCGGATTGCCGGTCTTGAAAAAACCCTTCAGATCGTTACCGGCTACTCAGGGAGAATCGAAAAAAATCTGAGGCAGCTGTTTGAAGTGGTCAGCGACACCATGCCGGTTCCGATGATGATTTCCTTAAAGACCGGAGCGATTCTCTTTTTCAACGGAAACGCACAGAAAATTTTCGGCTATTCCGAGAAAGAATTTCGTAAAATCGCCGCCTCTCTTCTGTATGAAAACCCCGATGACCGCGGCATCTTCCTGAAAACACTTGAAGATAAGGGCGAAGTCAGAGACTTTGCAGTAAATCTGAAAAAGGCTGACGGATCAGTTTTTCCTGCCTCTCTTTTTTCACGGCAGATTGTATTCGAAGGACAGAATTGTCTTTTGACGGTCATCCATGATCTTTCCGAACTGAAACAGGAAGAAGAAAAAAGACTGATGCTTGAACGGCAGCTCCGTCAGACCCAGAAGATGGAGGCAATCGGGACCATGGCAGGAGGTATTGCCCATGATTTCAACAATATCCTGACTGTTATTTTCGGAAAACTGGAACTGGCGAGCATGATGCTCCCCGGAGAGAGCAAGGTCGTCAGATACATCGCGGACGCTCTGGCAGCCGCGAGACGGGCAAAGGCAATGACAAAGCAGATTCTGGCATTCTGCCGTAAAACCGAATATGCACGCAAGCCCTTTCATATCAGCACGGTTGTTGCCGAAGCCTATAAGATGATCGCTTCGCTGACGCCTTCCGATATCGAAGTCAGACTGGGGATCAAAGCCGAATCCGCAATCATTCTCTGCGATCCCACACAGATTCATCAGGTGATGATGAACCTGTGTTCCAATGCTCATCACGCGTTGCGTGACCGGGGCGGTGTGATAGAAATCCTGCTTGAAGAAGTGAGAGCCGGTTCACAGGAAAAAATAATGATCCCCGCGCTGAAATCCGGTGATTATGTCAGGCTCACGGTCAGAGACAACGGACCGGGAATAGAGAAAAATATTGTTGACCGGGTTTTTGATCCCTTCTTTACTACCAAACCTTCCGGAGAAGGGACAGGCATGGGGCTTTCGATTGTCCGCGGCATTCTTCAGGCACACGGCGGCGCGGTGAGTGTGGATAGCGAGCCGGGAAAGGGCGCGGCTTTTCATTGCTGGTTTCCTCTTGTTGCCCAGACCGAAGACCTGACAGAATCTGTCATGCCTCAGGATACCGTTGAGCGGCACCGAAAAAATTCTGTTCGTGGATGATGAAAGCGATATTCTCGGCACCTACGGTTATATGCTGAAAAATCTGGGATACCGGGTGACCACGCGGGCCCGCAGTCCCGAAGCACTCGCATTGTTTAAGGAAAATCCCGATATGTTCGATCTGGTGATTACAGACGAAACCATGCCGGAGATGTCCGGGAGAGCGATGGCTTCGGAAATGCTGAAAATCCGGACTGATATTCCTGTCATTATAATCACAGGCAGGGAAACAGACGATAATGTTTTTGCCGAAACCGGAATCAGAACAGTGATCCGGAAACCCTTCAGCCGTAACGAAATCAGCTTGGCAATCCGGGAAATTCTGGATAAAAAGCCGGGGAACAGAAAATGACTGACTCCGCAATATCAGATATATCTCTTGAAGAAAAAGCCGCGCTTCTCGAAGAAGAAAACAGGGCGTTAAGAAAAAAAATAGACCATATCCAAAAGATGATGGATATTACCGTCCGGCACGGCGATTTTGTTGCAGGAGAGCTTGAGGAAAAGGTCGAGGCATCAGAACGGCTCCGTTTGCTCACCGAGACTCTTGAAGAAAAAACTGCCCGCCTTGAAGAAGAAAACAGGAAGTTAAAGAAAAAGATAGAACGTCTTAAAAAGACGATGGATATTACCACCCGGCACGGCGATGTTGTTGCAGGAGAGCTTGAGGAAAAGGTCGAGGCATCCATCAAGGAGATTGAGCAGCACATCCGTTTAATCAGCGAAACCATACCGGTGCCGCTGATCATTGTGCGGATATCGGATGGAAAAATTCTGTATGTGAACGAACATACCTGCCGGGTATTCGGATTCGGTTTTGACGAATTTATGGAACGCAATGCTTTTGAATTATACGAAAATCCGAACGGACGGAAAATATTCATGGAAAAGATGTCGGAACAGGGCAGGGTGAGCGATTTTGAAGTGAAGATGAAAAAGCGTGACGGCAGCCTGCTATGGGTCGCTTTGTTTTCGCAGATGATGATGTTCAGGAGCGAATCCTGCATTCTCACGGTGATTTATGATCTGACCGAGCGCAAACGCGCCGAGGAAGAGATACGCAGGCTGAATGAGAAATTGGATCGGAAAGAGGAAAAATATCTCATATTCAGGCTGGATGACACGGAATACGGTATCGGAATTCTGAACGTCAGAGAGATTGTCACAATGATACCGACTTACTCCTGTTCCCAATGTGCCGCCTTACATAAAAGGAGTCATCAACCTCAGAGGCAGAGTGATTCCGGTAACGGACTTACGGCTCAGGCTGGGATTGAAAGCCGCAGCCTGCACGGATCGGACATGCATTATCCTGATCGAGACCGGAGATGGGAAAGACAGAGAGATGAAAGGCATTATCGTGGACTCCGTAAGCGGTGTGTGCGGAATTATGAACCGCGATATTGACTTCCCGCAGGCACTGTCAACCGCTACGGACTTCATTTCCGGGATGGTCAGAACCGGGAGTGATATAAAAATTCTTCTTGATATGCAGTTTTTCAGATAAAACAAGCAGGGTGGGTTAAAACCTATATAGTATTCTTGCCACCGTCATAATCTGCGCTTTCCGATTTTTATGTATATATGCTGAAATCTGTCGTAAAACGATTCTGCCGTTCGTTTTATGGCAGGACAGTTTCCAGAATGATCCTGTATAACGGGAATCCGGGAATCCGGAAAGCGCAACTTATGACGGCGGTAAGGTCAAGTGGACAATGACGGACAAAAAGAAGAAAAGCGAGACAAAACGCGCCGCAGATCCGGCAAAACTCCGGGGCACCGATGAGCCGTTTCTGCGGCTGATGGGAATAGGCGGACCCGCAGTGCTTAAACTGCTGGGCATTGCATCCGACGAAGCCGAGGAATACACTTTCCGCTCTGTGGTTTTAAAGGAAAGACGGCTGGAACCTGACACAGAAGCAATTCCCCTTCTGGAAGGACGGGGCGGAAAGGCTTATATCGAGTTCCAGGGATATTCTGACAGGTTTATCCGCTACAGGCTTGTTTCAAAGATAATGCTTGCATGTGCTCAGGACGGGTATGAAGACAGGGTTTTTGCCGGAATTGTTTACACAGACGGGAGCTACAGAAAAGCGGCTCTTCCTGTAAAAGCCCTCGGTGAAAAAGCGGGCGGGGAAATTCTGAAATCGTTTCAGGAAATTGTGCTTACAGAATATACAGAAGCGCAACTGACCGGAACCGATCCGAGGCTGATTGTTCTGGCTCCGTTCACTGTTTCTCCGAAAGAGGGAAAGACCGGAGTCATTTCCAGAGGACGCAGATGGAAAGAGGAAATTCTCAGGGTCTTCCCAGGTCATTCGGTCAGGGATGCATTGAATGTGACAGGACTTTTTATTATGAACAGATTCAGAGAGATAACACGGGAGGAGGTGATCTCCATGCTGGATTTTGATCTTATGGACACTGTAGCGGGACGGCAGATTTTTGAAGAAGGTATCGAAAAAGGTATCCTCAAAGATGCAAAGGATATGGTGATCGAGGCGCTGACAGAGCGTTTTGCGGCAGTGCCGTCATCTGTCAGAGATGAGGTGTATTCTGTGGGACAGCATGATGCGCTGAAGGAGCTTCTCCGGTATGCAATCCGCAGTTCCGATATCGGAGCATTCAGAAAAGTGCTTTCAAAGGTTTCATCAGCTTCGTAAATCGGGAATGCCGGGAAAAAATGTCTGCTGCTCCGGAGTGCGAAAATTACATTTTCGCTCTTTCCCGGAACAGTTGCCAAACTGTAAGTTCGGCACTCCGGACATAAATGATTCGGGAGGAGGTGATCTCCATGCTGGATTTTGATCTTATGGACACTGCAGCGGGACGGCAGATTTTTTGAAGAAGGTATTCCGACTTTTTCACGGACAGAGTTTCTGCAAATTTCAGGCTGTATTATGACTATTTTGAGCAGACGGATCATGACGAATTCCTTATTCCGTGTCAAAAAAGGCTTCATATGTCAGGATTAAAATTTCAGACAATCTTTAAGTGTTACTTTCTGTCGGAGGAGTGTGTCATATTTTATGTTTTGTTACAAAATTATTGGTGAGGTACTTATCAGACAATATCAAAGAAGAATTCTACCATCATCATAAACAAATATGGATTATTACAAAAGGCATAAGCAGACAGATCAAGGTCATCAATACGGTTGAGGTAAAAGAAATCGGAATCGCCGATATAATCTTTTTTTACAAAGACCGGCTGACAGGGAATATGAGTCATCAGACGATTGAAATGAGATTACAAAATTTATAGAAAGATATGCGGTCACAGAGACATCAGCAGTAAGTCCTGACTACAGATTTCCAGAAATTAAATTTTACTGCGTTACCGCACACTACCGGACAATTTTTCAACCCGTTCTGCTGAAACAGGCAAAAAACGGCTTGCAAAGCCATTTTACTGTAAAACGATTTTTCAAATCGTTTTTAATAAAATCAGCATATTATATTTTTTATCCGGCAGTGTGGCGTTACCGATAAACAATGAAACGCCTTTTTTATCTCAATTTCCGATTCTTCTATGTGATTCAGCACCGCATAACCCGGCGGTTGACAAAAAGCGGGCTGCTGGCGGTATCGCTGATTATTGTCTCTGCGGTTATCGGTCTGGATACCAATCAGACATTGGCTTATCAGTCCTTTAGCTTTTTTTCCTGCCTTCTCTTGATTTCCGGAATTTGGACCTGCTTTTTCCGCGGCAGATTTGCAGTAAGCCGCATTCTGCCGCGATTCGGAACCGCAGGAGAATCACTTGTCTATCGCCTTGTTGTTGAAAATCTCTCATTGAAAATTCAGAAGGGGCTGTATTTGTTCGAGGATATGGAAGACCCTCGCCCCAGTTTCGAAGAATTTGCAGACACTCCGGAACCGGATGAAGACAGACGCAATCTCTTTGATCAGGCTGTGGGCTTTTACCGCTGGCAATGGCTGATTTGCCGGAAACAGGGGCAGGAGGCAAAAGCATGGGCTATCCCTGCGATTCCGGTCATGGCTTCTTCGCAAGTGAATATCGAGATAAAGCCGTCTGCCAGAGGATATCTGCGATTTACAGGTATCACTGTTGCCCGCCCTGATCCGCTGGGGCTTATGTATGCTTTTGTCAGGATTCCTGCGCCGCAATCACTCTTAGTTCTGCCGAAACGCTATGACTTGCCTCAGATTCATCTTCCGGGAACCCGGCGATATCACTCCGGCGGCGTGTCTTTGACTTCTTCGGTAGGGGATTCGGAAGAATTTGTCTCCCTGAGAGACTACCGCCCCGGAGATTCGCTGCGTAAGATTCATTGGAAAAGCTGGGCAAAAACCGGGAAGCCGGCAGTCAAGGAATATCAGGATGAGTTTTTTGTCCGTCATGCGCTGGTATTGGATACATTTCAGCAGGCAGCATACAGCGAGGTATTCGAAGAAGCTGTGTCGGCAGCGGCATCGTTTGCCTGCTCGGTTCGGACACAGGATTCCCTGCTGGACCTTATATTTGCAGGACCCGAAGCTTATTGTTTTACTTCAGGCAGAGGGCTTTTTCATACAGACAAAATTCTGGAAATTCTGGCATCGGTACGCGTATGCAAAGACAGACCCTTTGGTGCCCTGTCGCAGGCAGTCATCGGACGAGCCGAGGTTTTAAGCGGCTGTATCTGCATTTTTCTCTCATGGGATGAGACAAGGAAAGCCTTTATCCGGGAGTTGAGATCACTCGGTGTGCCTGTCCTTGTTCTGGTAATTACAGAGCCTCAGACAGATGTCTCGCCCGAAACGATAAGCGATATCCCTGAAAATTTCCGTCTGCTTGAAACCGGCAGGATTCGGGAAGGTCTGGCTCTGCTATGAAAACGCCGCTATTTCTCATGGCAGCGTCCCTGCTGTTCTGGGGATGGCAGACAGGACTGTGGATGTTTGCAGTCATTATGGCTTTTATGCTCGAAGGAGCGAGATTTGTCAGAGTCAGATGGGAATTTTCCCTTTCGGATTTCAGCCGCATTGCAGATGTATGCACACTCATTTTTGTAGGAACGGTGATTTATCTTTTTGCTTCGGAAAAGCCTGCCCGCATTATTTTCATTGTTCTTCAATGGATGCCCCTGAGCTTCTTTCCGCTGCTGATATTTCAGGAATACAGCACTGTCGGAAAGGTGGACATTCGTGCGCTGTCTCTGATTCTGAGGAAACAGGATAAAGATCGGAATCATCACTCTTTTGCCCTTGATCTCACTTATCCATATCTCGGAGTCTGTATGCTGTCTGCGAGTGCTGCAAATATGCGGACGCCGTGGTTTTATGCTGGAGTAGTAATACTTTCCGTCTGGGGACTCGCGCCGGTCAGGTCCCGACGATTTATGCCCGCAATATGGATAACTATGATAATACTGGCTGCTGTCGCCGGATACATCGGACATATCGGCTTGAACCGGCTTCAGAGCATTATAGAGCAGAAAGGCATTGAATGGCTCGCGGATTCTGTCCGGGACGATGCTGATCCCTATCATAATGTCACTGCAATCGGAGACATCGGAACCCTGAAATTCTCGGACCGCATTCTGTTCAGAGTCATTTCTCTTTCCTCTTTTCCCGGTTCTCTTTTCCCGCTTCTTCTCCGCGAAGCCGGTTATAATATGTATCAGTATGCCAGATGGTTTGCTATGGGCGGAAAATTCAGCGAAATACAGCCTGATGATGACAAAACTACTTGGAAACTGAGTCCCGAACCCGAGACCTTCGCGGCAATCCGAATATCTGCCTATCTGCGTGAAGGCACAGGCATGTTAAAACTTCCTGCCGGGACATTTGAGATCGAAGACTTGCCGGTTTCGAAAATGGAACGGAATCCTTTAGGAGCGGTCCGGGTAGAAGAGGGTCCGGGCATGGCGGCTTATACGGTAAGATTCGGGTCTCATGTAGCTTTTGACAGTCCGCCGAATAACAGCGATCTGTCTGTTCCGCAAAGAGAAATATCTGCCGTAAATGAAGTCATTCGAAAGATAGATATTGCTTCGAAGCCCCCTGATGAGATTTTAAACAGCGTGACTGCTTTTTTCCGAAATAACTTCACTTATTCCCTGACGCAAAGCAGTCAGGCTCAAGGCATTACGCCTGTGGCATTTTTTCTGCGCCGCTCTCTGTCCGGGCATTGCGAATATTTCGCAACCGCAACCGTACTGATTCTGCGTGCCGCAGGGATTCCGGCGCGTTACGCTACGGGATATCTTGTTCACGAATTCAGTCCCTTTGAAAAATGTTTCATAGTTCGGGAGAGAGACGCCCATGCCTGGGTCTCGGCATATATCCGAGGAGAATGGCAAGCCGTGGATACCACGCCGCCGGCATGGATTGAGATGCGGAATGACTCGGTATTTCCGTATCTTTCCGATCTATGGTCATGGTTTGTCTTCACTTTCTCGGACTGGCGCTGGCGAAACGGAGAAGACCGTGTGACAAAGCATTCGGTCTGGCTGCTGATTCCGCTCTTCATCATCTTAGTCCGAAGATTATACTTCAGCAAGCAAGTGAAGCGAATCAAGGCAGAAAAACCGTCTGAAAGCATATCTCATCCCGTGCCCGGAGCAGATTCCGATTTCTATCAGATTGAGAAAAAACTGGGTGAATCCGGATTTGCCCGATATCCCTGGGAAACATTGTCTGTTTGGATAAAACGGATAGAAAGTCACTGCTCGCCCGATATGTCTGTCGGACAGCTCTACGTCCTGTTAAGGCTTCACTACCGCTACCGTTTCGATCCCGAAGGAATCTTTCCGGATGAAAGAATCCTGCTGAAAACAAAGGTTCAGGAATGGCTGTCAAAAAACGAGTCCACGCCGGCGGCGTGACCTGCCTGAAATCCGACGCATTCGGAATCAGATCAGGGCGTTGAAAAAAATATTTTGACATTTCAGAAAATGTGATATAAAATGCAAGTTCGATATAAGCATCGGGTTTCCCCCTTTCGTAAAGGGGGATTTCAGCATGTTACACAGAAATCCCCCCTGCCCCACTTTGAAAAAAAGGGGGATTCACGCACCGGCTGCGTAACATGAGTTATCAGATTGCAAACAGATAAAATCAAGGAGGATAAATGGCTAAAAAGAAAATACCGAGGAAACAGCTTCTCAAAGAACCCGATGAATTTCTGACTGTTTCGAGAAGAATGTTTCTGTATGTGATGGAACATCAGAATCAGGTTGCAGGAGCAATCGGCGGTCTGCTGGCGATTATGGCTGTGATTGCCGGCATCCGGTATTTTTCAAGTCAGTCCGAAAACCGGGCTTATGCCCGGCTTGGGCAGACCATGGAAAAATATGAAACCGCAATAAAGGACAATGCCAAAGAACCGAAAAAGGTCTATACCGAGGTTCAGGGAGAGTTTCAGAAGTTTCTGGATGAGTATCCGGGAAGCGGTGCGGCAAAATTTGCAAAGGCTGCTTATGCCGATATCTGCTATGCTGCCGGCGAAAGCGACAAAGCCATTGCGCTTTACGGTGAAGCCAGCGCGGCTTTTAGCGATCCCTCGCTTAAAAATATTGTCCTGAGCGGCCTGGGCTACGCGTATGAACAGAAGAAAGAATACAGCGCGGCTGTCGCTTATTTCGAACAGATAACCCGCGGGGAAAACGCAATGATGAAAGACGAAGCCTATTTCAATCTCGGACGGCTTTATCAGCAGCTCGGAGACAAAGAAAAAAGCCGGGATGCCTATAAAAAGCTCATTTCCGATTATGCGGATTCCATGTATATCGAGGTGGCAAAGGAAAGGGTGTCCGGTTAAAATATGTCTGAAATCAGGCAGTTGTCTGATTTCAGATTTTTTTCCTCGTTCCCAAGCCCCGGCTTGGGAACGCATCTGCGCCCGAAGCCC
>DYRK01000638.1 GCA_020718785.1 Desulfatirhabdium butyrativorans
ACCGACCATTATGATTTATAAGATTCGGTGGGTCAGACATTTCTGTCTGACCTTTTCTCGTTTTCTCGTTCCCAAGCCCCGGCTTGGGAACGAGGAAAACGCCGAACCGGGGTTCGGCGTTCCCGGGGGAACGCCGGAGTGCAGGGTTCGACTGCACTCCGCTATCCCTGTTGCTTCACGCATCGGATTTCTCTTTTTCCTGCTCCTGCCGGCTGATAACTATCTGTTCGGTCAGATCAATTTCATCAGGATTTTGTCCCTGCTCGGTCATGTCCAAGACCCGGATGACCTGTTTGATGAAAAGGCGCACATCACTCAGCAGCCCCATGCGTTTCTGATTTTCAAAAATCTTTTCAATCAGTTCTGACCTGACTTTCGTTCCTCCCTCCCATCGGTAAGAAATTCCGTGAATCCGGCGCAGCATTTCTCCCAGTTCCATAAGTTCTTCCCTGCTCAGAGGTGTGCGGTGCAGATCAATCAGAACCCCGCGCCAGTTGAGACCTTTGCCCTCGCCCACGGAACGGACGCGGCTCCAGAGCGCGTCATAAGATTTGAAGCCTTTTTCCGAAAGCAGGACATCGGGAATCACCGAAAAGAAAATGTGAAGAAATTCTGCCTGCTCGGTATTGTCAATGAGCAGCCGGACATTTTCATACGCGGCATTACGCACAGAAACGGACATTGCCATGACCGTTTCCAATTCGTCTGTGAGCAGCACAAGCCCCTTATGATTCAGGTGCCGCAGAAAGGCAATCAGCGAATTCAGAAAATGCTTGCTGTTGGTCTTATTGAGGACTTCGAAAATACTGAAAGGTCTCAGTTCTTTTTTGCTGACTTTCCCGCCCTCAAACCAATGGTAAAGGATTTCACGGGCAGCAAGACGCTGTTCCTGCGTCTCTCCCTCTGCCAAAGGCATCATCCGGTTTTCCATCAGTGCGATGAGGGCGTTGGCAAAGTTGATGTTCATTCCGGGAAGATTCCGCAGAATTTCAGGCAGATCGCCGATTTCGAGCAGGGTTCTGCTCCATATATCCATCAGTGTCCGAATGCCGGACCCTTCGAATCCGCCGCGCAGTTGTCCGGCAAGGGCCTGATACACGGACTCGAATCTGTGGATTGGGACTTCACGGGTCAGTACCGCGAAGGATACGGCAAAGCCTTTTTCCAAAGCCGATTCGGCAATCAGCGACATAAAATGGGTCTTTCCGTCTCCGTAGTCACCGCTGACAAAGCGCACCTTCGCGCCGCCTTCGGCAATATAATGCGTCAGGTCGTCAGCGACGAAAGTCAGCCAGTTTTCCCGGCCCACCGTAAAGAAAGAAACATAATCGGCAGGCACACTTCCCTTGCGGAGTTCTTCGATGATCGTCCGGGCCTCAAAGGGCCTGAGCTGTTCCAATTGTTTTTTTGCTGTCATTTTCTTTCTCCTGAAAAGATATTCCTGTGATCTGACGCCGTTGTCCGTCACTGTCAATGAGCCACAGCGAACTGTTGCGCCCGGGTCTCAGCTGAAGGACACAGCCGTCTGATGAAGCTTTGACATCGGATTGGAAATACCGCCAGATATCCACTGCAAACTGATCCGGAGTGTATTCTCTGAATTTGGCTTTTTCCATGGTCTGTAAAAATGACCGGCTCTGTAAGGTCATTATATAGGCGATATAAAACTGCCGGATGGGAACCGTGTCTCCTGACGCCCGGTTTTCCCGGCGGATAATTTCCGTATAGGTTTTGCAGAGGCTGTCAACAAAAGCCTGCGGATTGTAAGAGACTTCATACAACTGGTTTTTGATCTTCAGCACGGCTCTGATGATGCGCCGGGGATCAACTGTTTTTAAAATTTTTTTATTGATCACCGTAAACCGTTTCCTGAAATTGACAGTTCCTTCAATGCCTTTGAGAATGCTGAAATCGGGAAAATCAATATGCACAGGCAAACCGGCTTCTTCGGCAAGCTTCCGGATATCCTCGGCAAAACGCAGACGATACATCTCAGCCTGTCTGTCGGCATAATCGCGCAGCAAAGAAAAAACCGGTCTGCAAAGGCTTAATTCCTGTTCCAGTTCCGCAGTTTCGGCTGTTTTGCTTCTGAGCAGTTCATCCAATTGGAGAAAATCATCCTGATCCGTGCATCTGATGCACTGTTTCACAAAATCGGCAATCCGCTGTTTCCGGTTCAGTTCCATCTGAAAGGGACCGAGTACCTGATTCAGACTGTCGCGTGCATCCTGAAGCAAATTCAAATTGTTCTCCATAACTGTCTCTTTATGTTTGAAATATTTTAATTCGGATTTAAGGTTCGGCTAAATGCTTCCGACAGATTTTGCGGTTTCATCCGCTTCAAAATCAGACAAATATATTTAAGGAGACCGAAATGGTCAAGTCCTATTTTGAACATTTCGGTTTTATTGACGATCACACTGCCGGACAATTTTTCAGACCGCTCTGCTGAAACAGACACAAAACGGCTTGCAAAGCCGTTTTACTGTAAAACGATTTTGCAAATCGTTTCTGTTTCCTAATTAATAAAATCAGGATGTTATGATTTTTTGTCCGGGCTTGCAAAGCCGTTTTACTGTAAAACGATTTTGCAAATCGTTTCTGTTTCCTAATTAATAAAATCAGGATGTTATGATTTTTTGTCCGGGCTTGCAAAGCCGTTTTACTGTAAAACGATTTTGCAAATCGTTTCTGTTTCCTAATTAATAAAATCAGGATGTTATGATTTTTTGTCCGGTAGCGTGATTGACGATATTATTTCAAAGATATTTTTGAATACTTTAGTATGTGGAACTGTCGTATTCAATGAACTATTATACCGCTCATTATGATTAACCGCGCTTTCGGACAGGTTGTAAAAGAACTGAGAGGGAAAAAAAAGTTAAGCCAGGAGGCATTGTCTTTTGAAGCTGACTTGCACCGCACATATATCAGCCAGCTTGAAAGGGGCATAAAAAGTCCGTCTCTCAACACTATGCAGAAACTTTCAAAAGTGCTTGGGGTCTCAGAAGCTGTTTTAATTCACTGACTTCCCGCTTTTGTGTGAGCCATACATAATTTCTCACAGCGTGAGTTATATGCGACGTGACAAAAATGAAAAGGAGTTTCGCATAAATCATACATTTTATCCGTTCCTCGCGGTATCCGGCAACTCTGTCAAGAGCAAAACTGCTTTTCCATGACTTGAAGACAAGTTCAATCTGCCATCGGATACCGTAAACCGCTCTGAAATGCTCTTTCGGAAGGAGTCCCTCAGAAGTATTACTGATGTAAAGATTGGCAGATGTGCACAGTTTCACTCTTTCCGATGCTGTCTGCCCTTTCTTTTTATACCTTTTGTTA
>DYRK01000639.1 GCA_020718785.1 Desulfatirhabdium butyrativorans
AAACCTGAAGATTTTGTCAAAGAAATCAAAAGATTCGAGCTTCCGGAAGGACAGACGCCCAAAGATATGGCAAGACCGGGAGTTGATCCGATGAAAGAGTTGGGATTGCTTCAGTAACAAACAAATAATGCCTGCTTGCGTGAGCAGGCAGGATTTGAAATCAGGAGGAGATTGAGGATGAAATTGATTAAAATCAAAGGGATTTGTGTTGCGATCATGGCCTTGCTGATGACCGCAGTTGTTCAGATGGGATTTGCCGAAGACAAGACGCAGACGGCTGATAAATCCGCTGTCATGGAAGGCATAGAAGTTACCGGCGAAAGAGTTGAACTCAGTCCTTTGAAAACCGAAGTATTTATGGAAGATTACAATATCGCAGGTCAGACGACCAATATTCTGGATATTCTGAAAGACCGCGCCGCGATTGACTTCCGGGGGCAGAGCGATCTGGTGCCGCAGGATGACGTGATTCAGATGCGCGGATTCGATACCCGTCAGTTTCTGACAGCAGTTGATGGTCTGGTAATTCAGAAAACCGGCGGATTCTGGGGCGATCATAATATAGATTTCGGGATTATTCCATATTCTATTGTTGAAAGCATTGAGATTATTTCAGGTCCGCATTCGGCGATCTATGACGGTAAAAGCTTCGGCGGTGTTATCAATTTCAAGACCAAAGCTCCCAAATATTATGAAACTCCGGCAGTCAACGGCGAAGTTTCGGGCGGTTATCGAACTTACAACACCAATAATCAGACGATTGTCGGTGACGGCGGCAGCGAAAATTTCAGCATGGGATTTTCTTATGAGCGATACCATACTGACGGCTATCTGAGAAACAACGCAGCCGACATTGATACGCTGGTCGGCCGTATGGCATACAAACTTTCCTCAGGCGGCTATATGCGTCTGACAGGAAGTTACAGCGATATTGAAAGGGAAATCCCTGCTGCCAATGATCCGGGCAGAGCAGATTACGACAGCAGCTATCCCACAGTCAAAACAGGCGATGTGGAGGCGCGGTGGCAGAACCCTGACGAACACGGACGCAGAGATTACGGCGGAAATACCACACGCTTTGATTTCCGGCAGCCTTCGGATTTCGGTACATTCTCAGTCGGCGCGTATTATACGGATGAAGAACAGGCATATCACCGGGACGGCTATGACTACAGCCGATATGATACCAATTATGTGTCTTACGGCGGTATTCTGAAGCATGAAATCGAGTTGCCCGGGCGCCATCGCATCACCGCCGGCTTTGATACCGCGCAGATATACACAAAATATACTGAACAGATTGTGGAAACTTATGCGGGATTTATTCAGGATCAGTGGACGATGGTTCCCCGTCTGACCCTGACAGCCGGACTTCGCTATGAAGACATCACGATAGGGTGGAACAACTGGTGGGATCCGTCCGCGACCTATCCTCAGGGCGCATACAAAGACCCGAGTCATCCTGAAAAAAGTGTCGAACGCGACTATCATCAGACAGTGCCGAAGTCGCTGCTGACCTATCAGATGGACGATCTGTCGCCCTGGCTGAGAGATACCTCTGTTTCATTGGGTGTGAGCAAAATCTGGACTCCGAGAAGTTATTGCGAAGTGTGCAGCTGGGGTTCCGGCGTTGAAATGGACCCGGCAGAGGGCATCGGCTATGATCTCATTTTTTCAAGAAGGCTGTGGAATGATATCTTTCTGAACACGGATTTTTCCTTCTATGACTTTGGCTCCTATCCGATCTGGGCAAATGCGGCCACAGATTATTTCAAAAAAGCTCTCTGGGGGCGGCGGATGATCTCGCTGGAGGATGTGCAGAAGGAGGGGATAGACATAGAAATCAACGGACATCTGCTGAAAAATCTCGGATTTTATCTGAGCTATGCCTTCAACGAATGGAAATACAAAGGGCCTCACAACGGCGGTCCCGAGGAATGGGCAGATCAGGATCTGAGCGACAGAGCCAGACATCGCTTCAATGCCGGACTCAGGTATCGTGCCTTTGAAAATACGCTCCTGCTTTTGGACTATAAATATCAGTCGGAGCAGACTCAGCAGTTGACAGAAATGGTCGCCGATGATCCGGGCAATCTCTTTGTCAAAGAAGTCTCTTTGGACAGCTTTCATGTCTTTGATTTTGCTGTCGAACAGACCTTGTTTACGAATCGGAGCAAAGTAAGAAAAGGAACCCTGAAACTCTATGTCAGCAATCTGCTGAATGAAGAATATTCCAACAGCCGCGGGTATCCTATGACGGATCGGACATTCGGGGCTGCACTGAGTTTCAACTTTTAATCCGCACGGTTTTAGTTGCAAGCAGGCATCGGATTTCAGGATGTCTGAAATGAAGTGAAACCTGAAAAGACAATGAAGACCAAACAGCAGAGCGAGTGCCGTTTATACATATTTTCAGGAAAGGAGAACCGCTTATGTATATTCCAAAAGAAGAGGGTTGTTTACGTCTATGCCTTATGTAAAGCCGGAAAGCCGGCGCGTGTCTGATTATTGATGAAGACACACGGGCAGGCATTTATCACAAGTGTATTAGGGAAGGGCATCAGGTTCAGGGGAATATTTCTTATTCCTATCAAGTGGATAAAGGGATTCTTCGGCTGACAGAAGACATGAAACTGAATCAGGAACATCTTGCAGGTATCGGCGACCCGGACACAAAAGAAGAAATCATCCGGGTCTATAAGGAATGGTATAAGTCATACGTTCCACTGCAAGCAGACGGTAAGCTAGATAAAGCCGAATTGGACAGAAAACTGAGATCATCTCTGAATGAGGGGAAAAAAATTCCAGGACCTTACAAAGTCCTCCGCATCGCGCCGGGGGACCGCATCGAACTGGAGGCATTCAAGGGATATTGGGGAAAAAAGCCTCTGTATTCAAAAGTTATTTTCAAAAGCATCACGGACGCGCAAAGCCGCATCATGGAGCTGATGGCAGGCGAAATTGACGCGGTGGCGGACGTGGGAGCGATTCTGCCGGAACAGGCAGCGGAAATTCGGAATCATCCGGACCTGGTGCTGAAACAGGTGCAGGTCGCGACCACGCATCTGCTGGTGTTCAACTGCCGCAAGCCTCCGTTTTCCGAACTTGAAAACCGTCTCTGGCTTGCCGGAACATTAAACCGTTCCCAACTGATTTCAGCTTTTGCAAAAGGCGCGGGAACCGAGGCGCGGGACCCTTACACGCCGCTTTCCCAAGATTTTGCCTTCGGTCTGATTCAGCCTCAGCCGCGGGCTTTTCCCGGATTTTCTTTGCAAAGCGAGGTCGGTGCTGGCGGTTTCCGTCCCGGACTACTGGCTGGGACTGATGCTGATGCTGGTAT
>DYRK01000082.1 GCA_020718785.1 Desulfatirhabdium butyrativorans
GGGCTTCGGGCGCAGATGCGTTCCCAAGCCGGGGCTTGGGAACGAGGAAAAAATCGGAATCCGGAACAGAAAAACATAAAAAAAGATTTTATTTCAGGCAGCCTTTTCAATCTTCTGACAATATGGTATTCTATGAGCAGTTGTTGCACGGATTTTGGTATTGAAACTGTAACCCGCTGAAATTCCTATTTCCTCAAAGGAGGATCGCCATGAAATTTCCCGTTATCAAAACTTCCCTTCCGGGCCCCAAAGCCGCGGCATTGATTGATGTGGATCGCGCCCATGTATCGCCGTCTTATACACGGGGATATCCCCTTGTTGCCGAAAAAGCCAAAGGGCTGTGGATTCATGATCCGGACGGCAATGTCTTTCTGGATTTCACCGCAGGCATTGCGGTATGCGCCACCGGACACTGTCACCCAAAAGTAGTGGCAGCCATCAAAAAGCAGGCGGACAATCTGCTGCACATGTCCGGAACCGATTTTTATTATACCTCGCAGATCGTTCTCGCGAGCAAACTTGCCCGGCTGATGGGGGACGGAAACAACAAAGTCTATTTCGGGAACTCCGGAGCCGAAGCTGTGGAAGCCGCATTCAAACTTGCCCGATGGTTTACCAAGAGGGAACTCAACATTGCTTTTTTCGGAGCATTTCACGGGCGCACCATGGGCGCATTGTCTCTGACCGCGAGCAAAGTGATTCAGAAAAAGCATTACAATCCGCTTATTCCCGGCATTACTCATATTCCTTATGCCTATTGCTACCGCTGCCCTTATAATATGTCTTATCCGCAATGCGGAATGGAATGCGTGCGCTGGGTGGAGGAAAGCCTTTTCCGTACCACTATGCCGCCGGAAGAAGTGGCGGCTATTTTTGTCGAGCCGATTCAGGGCGAAGGAGGTTATGTTGTTCCTCCGCCCGAATTTCATATAGAATTGAATAAGCTGGCAAAAAAATACGGGATTCTCTATGTAGCCGACGAAGTGCAGTCCGGCATGGGCAGAACCGGCAAGATGTTTGCAATGGAACATTTCGGGGTAGTTCCGGATATTATGTCGCTGGCAAAAGGCATTGCTTCCGGCTTGCCGCTCGGGGCAATGGTGGCAAGGTCCGAAATCATGATATGGGAAGCCGGATCCCATGCTTCCACTTTCGGCGGAAATCCGATTTCATGCAGCGCGGCTTTGGCTACTATCGAACTGCTCGAAACCGAATTGATTAAAAATGCCGAAATCCGAGGCAAATATCTCATGGCAAAACTCGGGGAGATACAGAAAACAGCGGAGTGCATCGGCGATGTGCGCGGCAAGGGCTTGATGGTAGGCGTAGAATTGGTCAAAGATCGTGAAAGCAAAAAAGAGGCACCGGAATGGCGCAACAAAATCATCCAGAGAGCTTTTGAAAAAGGGCTTCTTCTCCTCGGATGCGGTCAGAACAGTATCCGCTTCTGCCCCGCGCTGACCGTGAGCGCGGAAGAAATAGATTTGTGTCTGTCCATTTTCGAGGAATCTTTGAGAGAAGTTGTGAATAATAAATAAGGGTAAGGGCACGCCGCCGGCGTGCCCCTACGGAGAATATCATGCAGCAGGAGGCTGTTTCCTTGCTTTCCGAGGCAGAATATCTCGAAGGCAATAGATTTGTGTCTGTCCATTTTCGGGGAATCTTTGAGAGAAGTTGTGAATAATAAATAAGGGTAAGGGCACGCCGCCGGCGTGCCCCTACGGAGAATATCATGCAGCAGGAGGCTGTTCCGTTGATTTCCGAGGCAGAATATCTTGAAGGCGAAAGGGCTTCGGAAACAAAACATGAATATTATCAGGGTGAAGTTTTTGCAATGGCAGGCGCGTCGGAAAGGCCTAATCTGATTGTTATGAATGTCATAGGCGAATTGAGATATCAGTTAAAAGGAAAGCCCTGCCGCCCTTATCCCGGAGATATGCGCCTGAAGATTGAGGAAACAGGCTTATACACTTATCCGGATGTTATGGCAGTTTGCGGGGAAAGACAATTCGGGGATGAAAAGCAGGATACGCTGTTGAATCCGGATGTGATTATCGAGGTGCTTTCCGATTCCACGGAGAGCTATGACCGCGGGAATAAGTTTCAGAATTACCGGCGGATCGCTTCATTGAAGGAATATATCATGATCTCTCAGAAGCAGCGCAAAATCGAAAAATATGCCAGAAGTCATGACGGCAGATGGATATTGAGCGAAACAGATGAAGATCATCCTGCAATCTTCCTGGAAAGCATCGGGTGTGAATTGGAGCTTTCAGAGGTTTATGATAAAGTTGACGGTTTCTGATGATAAAACGATTTGCAAAATCGTTTTACCGGATTTCAAAGCAGGGCGATTTTTCAGATCGTCCGGTTGATAAAACGATTTGCAAAATCGTTTTACCGGATTTCAAAGAGTAAGGAGATATGCCATGAAAGACATTTTGGAAAGATTGGATTTGCCGAATGAGCAGAACGGTGCAGGAACGGGTTCTTGGAGCGGATGCGCCGGGAGCCTGCTGGAGTCTGTATCACCGGCTGACGGTCAGATTATCGGAAGAGTCCGCTGTGCCGACCGGGATGATTACGAGCAGGTCGTAAATCGTTCTACAGAAGCCTTTAAGACATGGCGCATGGTTCCTGCACCCAGACGGGGCGAGATTGTCCGGCAGATAGGCGAGTCATTGCGTAACTACAAGAAAGATTTGGGCGCATTAGTCAGTCTCGAAGTAGGAAAGATTCGTGCCGAAGGCGAGGGAGAAGTTCAGGAAATGATTGATATTGCTGATTTTGCCGTGGGTCAATCCCGGATGCTTTACGGCCTGACAATGCACAGCGAGCGTCCCGAACATAGGATGTATGAGCAATGGCATCCGCTTGGGCCCGCAGGCGTAGTCACGGCTTTCAATTTCCCGGTCGCGGTCTGGGCATGGAATGCCATGATTGCAATGATTGCCGGAGATACCGTGATATGGAAACCTTCTTCCAAAGCCCCGCTTACGGCAATTGCTTCTATGAAAATCGCATGGAATGTCTTGAAAAAAAACGGATTTCCCGACGGTATTCTCAGCCTCGTGATCGGAAACCGGCAGGAAGTGGGAGAGACATTGATTGCCGACTCACGCATTCCCCTGATTTCCGCTACAGGCAGCGTCCGAATGGGCAGACATATAGCGAAAACCGTGGCTGGCCGTCTTGGCAGAAGCCTTCTGGAACTGGGCGGAAACAATGCCATTATTGTAACTCCCAATGCCGATTTGGATTTGGCTATGCGTGCAATTCTTTTCGGAGCAGTAGGAACAGCGGGACAGCGTTGTACTACTACCCGGCGGATTATCGTGCATGAGTCGGTATGCCCCGCGCTTACGGAACGGCTTATCAAAGCATATCGGCAAATTCATATCGGAAATCCCCTTGATGAAAAAACCCTTATGGGTCCGCTGATTGACCGTGAGGCTGTCAACACGATGCAGGCTGCGTTGCAAAGCATCAGACAGCAGGGCGGAAGCGTACTTTACGGCGGCGAAGTGCTGACCGGCGGTATTTTCGATACAGGCACTTACGTGAAGCCCTGTATCTGCGAAATATCGGCAAGCGCGGCGATTGTCCGGGAAGAGACTTTTGCTCCCATTCTTTATCTTATTACCTATAAAAAATTTGAAGAGGCAATCCGTTACCATAATGATGTGCCGCAGGGACTGTCTTCGGCAATATTTACGACCGATCTCATTGAAGCCGAAACTTTCCTGAGTCATCGGGGAAGCGACTGCGGTATTGCCAATATAAATATAGGCACATCCGGCGCAGAAATCGGCGGCGCATTCGGCGGAGAAAAAGAAACCGGCGGCGGAAGAGAATCCGGTTCCGACGCTTGGAAAGCCTATATGCGGCGACAGACCTGCACTGTCAACTGGTCCAAAGAACTGCCTTTGGCTCAGGGAATTCGCTTTGATGTTGCCTGAGTTTCGGATTTCGGAGAAGAGACATGAATATCTCGCTGATACCCGCATTCAAAAAACAGATGCTGCTATGCATTGCCGCTATTTTCTTTGCAGGCTGCACGGGGATTCCCCGGAATCCGAAAAATGTCTGCGAGATATTCCGGGAAAATCAGGATTGGTACAGGAACGCGTACGAGTCCTATCAGCGATGGGGGGTTCCTGTTCCGGTGATGATGGCAATTATGTATCACGAATCCGGCTTCAGGTCTGATGCCAGACCGCCCCGCACCAAATGTCTCTTTATTTTTCCCGGGCCCCGGCCCTCCACTGCTTACGGATATCCGCAGGCATTGGACTCGACATGGGCGAATTATAAACAGTCCGCAGGCGCGTGGGGCGCGGACAGGGATGACTTTGACGATGCTGTGGATTTTGTGGGCTGGTACTGCTACCGGAGCTATGTCGAATGCGGCATTGACAGAAAAGACGCGTACAATCTTTACCTTGCCTACCACGAAGGGCAGAGAGGTTTCCGTGAAGGAACTTATCTGAACAAGGCATGGCTGAAGCAAACAGCAGCGGCTGTTCAGAGCAGAGCGGATTTCTATGCAGAGCAGATGGCAGGCTGTGAAAAGGAATTTCAGAGGGACCGGGGCGGCTGCTGCCTCTGGCCCTTTTAATGCTCGCTTGGGATTGACAAATCCCAGGCATTTCCGGCGCCGAAGGATAAAAATGACCGTCAATCCGCCGGGGGCATTTTCGATCTACTGAATATAATTCAGAAAAAAAATGATTTGTCAAATGAAAATACAATCATTCGGAATTTATAAAAAAACAGTTGCCTTATCCGGTACAGTCTGTATATATTTCCGGTGTAAATCTTGACAAAAGGCTTAAAATCTGAGACTTGAATATTCAGAATTTGTATAATTTTCCTATAATACGGAGGGGGCTATTATGACAAAACAGACATCCGAACTTTTGGACGACCCGCAACTTCAGGAAATTACCGGCAATATCAACTCGGAACTGGTGGAGAGGAGAAAATATATTCCTCCTGTCTGCCCTGTCTTTTCAAAGTCTTATACGATGTTAAAGGAGGATGGGCGTTACCGGTTTGAAATTGACAGGGAAGCAGAAAAGCAACTGCCCAAAATCATAAGCAATAAAGTTCAGGCTGTCATGGCAGCGGATTCTCCTGACGCATCTTTCAGGGAAAAATACTGCAGAAAGCGTACTGTCGGAATTGTCTTTTCAGGAGGACCGGCTCCGGGCGGACACAATGTGATTGCCGGACTTTTTGACGCGGCAAAAAAAGCCAATCCGGAAACGAAAGTCTATGGCTTTCTGCTCGGTCCCGACGGCATCATTGAAAACGAGACAGTTGAAATAACACAGCGCATCGTGGATGAGTATCGTAATCTGGGCGGCTTCGGCATGATCAAGACCGGACGGACAAAGATAGACACAAGCAAGAAAATGTCTCTGTCAAAAGAAACCTGCAAATCCCTAAAGTTAGACGCGCTTGTCGTGGTCGGAGGAGATGACTCGAACACCAACGCGGCTTTTCTGGCACAGGATATGTTTGACGACGGGATTCAGGTTATAAGTGTTCCCAAAACAATTGACGGCGATATTCAGGTACGCGACGCGGACGGAAACGTGCTGTGCGCCATGTCCTTCGGATTTCACAGCGCTGCCAGAGCCTTTGCCAATTCTGTCGGCAATCTTTGCACCGATGCAAGCTCGGATGTAAAGTACTGGCATATCTGCAAGGTTATGGGGCGTGTGGCGAGTCATCTCGCGCTGGAGGTCGCGTTGCAGACCCACGCGAACATAAGCCTGATCGGTGAGGACCTTGCCGATTATGTTGACAAAAGGAGAATCGAGCGTGCGGAAAAAGCAGGAACTGTGGATTATACGGCTTACGGCACGACGCTCCGGCATCTTTCCCGCGTGATCTGCGACGCGGTGGTCCGCCGGGCTGCGGCAGGGAAAAATTACGGCGTGGCGGTCATTCCCGAAGGTGTTCTGGAATTTATCAATGAAATACAGGTCTTTATCACAAAGCTGAACACTATTATCGCGGAATACAACAAAACCCACGACAAAGGCTTTCATGCGGATTTTCCGATGCTGGAAGATAAACTGGAATATCTCCGCAGATTGGCTCGGCGCACGAGTGAAGACGGAGGTTTGTCCGCGTGGAACACACGTGATGACGATCTGTTCAAAGATATCCCCGGATTTTTTCAGGAAGGACTTCTCACGGAAAGAGACAGTCACGGGAATTTCCAGTTTTCTCAGGTTCCTACCGAAAAAGTGCTGATGGGCTTAGTCAAGGATTATCTCAATATTCTCAAAGAGCGCGGGGAGTACAAGGTCGGGATACAGAAAGATTATTTCCGCAAGAGCCTTGAAAGAGAGCATCTGAACCCTGACAAATACGGTCCCGCTCTGTTCAGAAACTACGGCACAGCCGAATTTCTGATCGTAAAACCCTCTGTTATTTCGGTAAAAACGCTGAAACAGGAGTTAGTCAGAGAGGGCATGATCGGAGAGAACGATCCGGTTCCCCCGGCTGTGGAGAAAATCTTCAGAAAGACGATTCCCAGTTTCAAAACCCAGACCTATTTTTACGGCTATGACGGCAGGGGAAGCGATCCCACCTGGTTTGACTGCACCTACACCTACAATCTTGGACTGACTGCGTTCAGCCTCATCGCAAACGGAGCCACGGGGCAGATGGCGGCTGTAAAGAATCTGGAACACGGCTTTTCGCAATGGGAGCCGCTCGGAGTTCCCATTGCACCGCTCATGCACCTTGAAGAACGCGGGGGGAAACTGAATCTCGTTCTGGAAAAGAGTCTGGTGGATGTCAATGCGCCGGCGTTCAGGGTTGTGAAAGCATTAAGAGAAAAATGGCTGGCAGCGGTTCCCGGTGAAGACAATTTCAGGAAACCAGCGCCGATATGTTTTGACGAGGAATGTGCCGAAGACCGTCCCCTGACGCTCAAGCTCAATGCTTTGGGCAAATCCGGCATCTGATTTTTGCTGCATGACTCCTGCCGGAGCCTCGGATCCGGCAGGAACAAATCAGTTTCTCTGCTTAAAAATAATTCTTGCAGATGACACAAGAGTTCCGTAGGAACATCTGAAAATAGCCCGGCAATTTATTGCCGGGGAGATGGTCAGTATAGATTACTATGCTATGACGCAATGCGTCATAGCTATTTTTGCCGCGCGTAAAAGCCTAAGCCTGCGACCGCAGTGCGCTCCCGCAGCACTGCGGTACGCGGGCTTAGGCTTTCCTGTTTTCCTGCCTGCCTGACTCGGCTCACCTTTGCTGACCTGGGAGCAGAACCGGGCGAAAACCGAGGGCGTAGTACCGGTAGTCAGGCGAGTACCTGATCCGCCTCGCAGACCGGCAGTACAGGGCATAGCCGTGCCAGCTGCCGCCCCGACAGACACGGTACGAGCCCCTATCGGGCTCCATAGGATCAGTGACAGAACCGGACGGATGATCTCCATACCGATCATGACACCACTCCCATACATTCCCGTGCATGTCATACAGCCCCCAATTGTTGGGTTCCAACTTTCCCACCGGATGAGTTGAACTTTCTGAATTGGCATCATACCAAGCATACTGAGAGATTTCGCTCTCATTGTCCCCGAAGCAATAAGCCGCATCCGAACCTGCCCGCGCCGCATATTCCCATTCTGCTTCGGTAGGCAGGCGATATGTTCCTTCCCCTCTCTGATTCAGCTTGTCAATAAATTTCTGTGCATCATCCCATGAGACATTTTCAACCGGGCAGTCATCTCCGCAATTTTCGAAATGCGATGGGTTATTTCCCATCACCGCTTTCCACTGTCCCTGAGTAAGCGGCGTGGTCTGCATAAAGAATCCTTCAGTTAGAATTACCCGGTGTCGGGTTTCATTATCGAATCTGCCGGGTTCATTTTCGGGACTTCCCATCATAAATTCGCCCGGGATGATGTAAATGAATCTCATTTCGAGCGTGTTTATCAGACATAATCCCTTACTGTTTGCATCTGTAAATTTTGTTCCCTCCAATTTGCAATCTTTAAATGTGCATTCTTCAAGATTCGCCCCTGAAAAGTCGGCATTACAAAAATCACATCCTGACAATTTTGCTCTACTGAAATCAATCCCGCTGAAATCAGCCCCCGGCATTTTGATATTCTCAAGCTTGGCATCGCTGAGATTAAGCCCTTTAAAATCAAGCAATTTAATAAAATTGGGAGATTTCTTCGAGAGTGTTATCATCCTGAAAATAAAATCCGTAACGGGAAGGAGCTGTTTCAGTTTATAAATGGGTTTTTCCAGCAGTAGCTTTGCCACCAGAAATTCCTGAATGCTGTAGTGGGAAAAACGGTACTCTCCTTTAGAATTGAGATTGAGCAGTGAACGCCCTTTCACTTCGATACGCTTAACAGGCTTAACCTGTGCAATTTTATCAATAAGGCAGTTCAGGTCTTCCTCGTCGATACTCCGTTTCCCCTTCACCTGCATATACACGGCTAAAATGATGCAGGCATCTAAAAGATTTTCCACAGAAATCTCCTTAATTTTTTGCTGATCCCGGTATAACCAGCTTTGAATCAGGGCGTCATAGATTCTGTATTCATTATTATGTTCTTTGATCAGAGGGGATTTCATCAGGTTTTCGATATAGCTCAACAGCATGGGGCGGCACCGGAGGTATCCCATTTTTTCGATAACCTTTCGGGCTTCCTCAATTTCCTTTTTAGGAGGCAGCAGTCCGAATTTCTTCGGGAACCGTTTGTTCAGATATTTTGTTACCATCTCATCGTCAAAAAAGGACAGATATTTGACAGGACAGTTAAATCCGTCGATTGAAACCCAACCGAGACGTTCCATAAGGTCTTCTTCAAGTTTTGGGAAAAACTGTGTCCGGCAGGTGATAATCACCCTGAAAAAATGCTGGGTACTTTCCAGAATTTCCAGCAGACGCTCCTTTACCCTCCCGTAAGCAGTGGCATCCTCATCAAGCGAATCTAAAAGCAGAATCGTTTCCATTTTGTTTTTGATAGCAGATACTTCGTCAAGCGTGGTCTTTCCCAATTTTTTCAGCACGCAGCCCTTTTTGAGAGGCCAGAACGCTGTCAGATGTCTCAGCTTCAGCATGGTCAGAAGCGCGGTTTTTCCCATTCCCGCATCTGACAGAAAAAACAACTGATTCTCTCCGTGGTGATCAACTGTGCATGAAAAGAACTGATCAATCTTTTTCATGACAGGTTCTCTGGATACAACATGCTCGCCTTCAGAGCGGTCAGCGGTATTTCTTTCCTGACAGTCGGGTTCAACATAATATTTTGCAATTTCAACTGGATCACCGAAGATAACCGTGTTCATCTCTTCGAGTTCCAGTTGACGGTTTTTTCTTATGCTTTTAAGCCGGATCCATAATTTTGCTATCCAGTCTGTACCAGTGATGAATGAAATCATCGCAATATAATCCTCCTAAACAGGCATCATCATCAGTATCATCATATACTCAGCAGATCGAAAAATTTTCCCGAAATACTCGGAAATGCCCGCCCGGGATTGACAAATCCCGGGCGGGCATTTCCGGCGGGTTTGTCAATCCGCCGGGAGCGGCGAGGGGCGTTTTCGATCTGCTGATACTGCATAAAAGTTACCATAATTTTGAATATCAGTCAATAGGAGTGCAAAAATTTCATTTTTGCATGTTTTTCGCTTGCAAAGAGATTCAGATTGCAATATATTCTCAACATCATTAACTGTCAATCAGCAACATTTATATAATTGAAAGGAAAGAAAACATGCCTGCCCCTTATTTTGCACAACCGTATGAGAATAACGATCATTCGGCGGTCGAAGCAGTGTACCGGACTGCCGAACGTCTGCTGATTGTTCTCTTATCATTGAAAGGGTATCGTCCGTCCGAAATCGCCGGAATTGTTCACAGGGATACCGATACTGTCCTGACATGGCTGCACCGACCAGAAACCGGGAACTCATATTCGAAAATAAAAAATATTTCTCACTTCTCACTTTTAAAACCCGAACCCCGCCACCGTCACATCATCCTGCCGCTGTTTGTTTCCTTTATGAACTTCGAATGCCTTGAGCAGAATTTCCCCCTGTTTTTCAAAGGGCATGGAAGCAATTTCTTTAAGCAGATATTTGAACCGGACTGTGCCGAAACGCCGGTTATCTGTGTCCAATTCATCGGTAAAGCCGTCGGTCGCCATATAAAATGCCGTTCCCTTTTCGATAGAAAAACTATGCTCGGCAAAGCGGAAGTTCGGATCGGATTTCTTATAGCCCACATTCTGACGGTCTCCTTTGATGACAGAGATTTCATTCTGATGAACAGAATACAGCGAGAGCATGGCGCCGGCAAAGGTAAGCCGTTGAGCATCAAGAGGGGGATTACAGACAAATCCGTTTTTTGTCTCCTGCCCATTGTTCCCTGCCTCAATAAAACAGATCGCTGCATCTAATCCGTCATCGGAAGTGGCATAGCCGGTATCCTGCTGAAGTGCGTTTCTGACAATGAAGTTCAGGCGCCTCAGAATTTCGGCAGGACTGTGACAGCATTCGTCTTTTACAATTCTTCTCAGCGCGGAAGACGCTATCATGGTCATAAACGCGCCCGGAACTCCGTGTCCGGTGCAGTCAATGACAGCAAGGATAAAACCGTTTTCGACAGATTCTGCAAACAGAATATCTCCGCCTACGATATCTCTCGGCATCCAGATAAAAAAACTGTCAGGGAGATGAATTCTGATATTTTCAGGATTGGGCAGCAGAGAAGTCTGTATCACTTTGGCGTACTGAATGCTGTCTATAATTTTTTTATTCACGGCTTCGGCGGTTTTCTGAGCAGTTTCAGCGTTTTCTTTGGCAGTCATAAGGTCATGCTCGTGTCTGCTGATGACTCGGATCGTGATCGCCGCGATCAGTGCCGAAAAAATCAGACAGCCCGCGCATATCAGGAGTAAAACAGATTCACCGGTATGCTTGCTCTCTTTCGTGCTTTTCTGAAGAGTCGTCATATCGGTCTGAACGCCTAATACAAGGTTGTTGATCTGTTTAGCCATGCGGGCTGCAAGTTCACGGGATTCCGACAGAACCTGCCGTATATCCTCTCTTACGGAAATGACTTGTCCGCGCAGTTCGAAAACACTTTTTTCGCCTTGACCAAGAGCAGATATACGCTTGTCAAGTTCATATACATTTTCGGCAAGAACAGGGTTGCGCTGTGCCAGTTTGCTGTTCTTGAAAATAGCTGCTGCCTGCTGAAAAGATGAACGGGAATTTTTGAATCGGCTGCGGATATCCGTAAGAGTATCTGTCGAGTCTGTCTCTGCCCCGGCATGGAGAAGCGCAAAGAGAAGACTTCCTTCGGCTTTGATATCCAAGGCATATCCCATTTCCCGGATCGCGCTTTCCGTCAGTTCTGATACTGATTTCTGAGTAAATTTCGCAACTTCATCATAAGCAGAATCCGTAGCAGAATCTGTTTTTTCCGCTTTGGGCAGGTCTTTGATCGCAGAAGATATTTGCCTTGCTGTCCGCTTTCCGAATAAACTGGTCAGCGAAGACGTACCGTATATCACGGGACTGACCGTATCAGCGAATTCGTTATGCGATTTCTGAACTTCTTTCAGAACAGACCGGAGGCTGTTTTTCAGCAGCAGTTGCCGAAGGCTTTTATCTTTGAGATCAGACAGTTTTTTCCCGAGTTCTTCACTCTGCATACTGATCCGGAAAATAACCTCTTCATCTGCCTGTCCCTCCTGAGCGATGAGAAATCCCACACTGTTACGGATAGACTCGATCAGTCTGTCAATCCTTATCCCGGTCTCCCGAAGTTCTTCCTCTTCTTCGGACGCGGCAAGTATCGGCGCAATAGCTACAAGCAGCGTACTCTGTTCGGACAGACGCATTGCCGCGATCATTCCCGGAATCGTTACTTCTGCCGTATTGTCAACCGCATCTCCGAACTGGTTGAAAGAGTAAAGTGCGAAACCGGTAGAAAAGAGAATGAGAAATGCAATTCCGGAAAATGCCAGAAACAATTTTGCCTTGAAAGACTTCCACCAAGCCATCGGGGTCTCCTAAAGGGGGTTCGGGGTTCGGGGTTCGGGGTCAGAGGTCAGGGGTAAGGGATGCGGGGTAAGAAGCGAGAGGTGAAACAGACTTCCTCGAACCTCGAACCCCGCACCCCGAACCTTATTTAATCAGCCCGTTATCCCGCATAATCTTTTCTGCATTGCTTTTGTCAATGGTCATGGTGGGAAGAGTGACCCGTTTTTCAACTGTACCGCCTTTCAGCAGTTTGAGCGCCTGACGGACGCCTTCGTTTCCGGGTGTTTTATAGAGAAAGGTTGCCGTAAGAATCCCCTGATGCACCCATTTGACGCCTTCCGCGGGAATACCGTCAATGCCCAGAAACGCGACCCCTTTTTCCCGTCCCACATCTTTGGCAGCCATATACGCGCCGTAAGCCATAGGGTCGTTATGGGCATACACGAGATCAATTTTTTCGTTGGCATCCAATGCCTCAGCCATGAGTTCATAGCCTTTGTCCTGCTTCCAGTCCCCGTCATTGGGCTGAGTTACCATTTTGATTCCCGGCTCCTTGTCAATGGCTTCATGAAAACCCGCATAACGATCCTGCGCGGGAGTCGCGGCTTTTCCGCCCCGGATTTCCACAACATTTCCTTTTGCTTTCCCGGATCCTCCGAGAAAATTCACGGCATATTCGCCCGCGGCTCTGCCGATAAGCTTATTGTCGCCGCCGATAAACTGCGTATAGCGGTCGTTGGTCAGATCACGATCCAGAACAAAGACCGGTATTCCGGCATCATAAGCCTTGTTTACCACAGGCGTAAGTTCTGCCGCGACTTTGGGAGAAATCAGAATCGCGTCTGCTTTCATCTGTATAAACGCCTCGACATCGGCAATCTGCGTAGCCGCATTGTCCATTCCGTCACGGACAATCAGTTTGATTTCAGGATGTTTTTCAGCTTCTTCCCTCAGTTCTTTATTGAAAAGAAGACGCCAGGGTTCCGTGGTTGTTGCCTGAGAAAATCCGATGACGAATTTTTTTTCCTCTCCAATTGCCGCGGATGTCAATACACAGAAACATACCATTGCCAGAAAAAGCATTCTTATTCGCACGTTCATAAATTAACCCTCCTTGTTTGAAAGAAAGGGCATGTCGCCGACATGCCCCTACGATTCGCCCCGAACCCTATTTCAACGCATCCTTGTTTGAAAATTGCGGACGTAGGGTCACGCCGGCGGCGTGACCTGTTCGAAATCCGATATACGATTTCATCGGAAAGGGCATGTCGCCGACATGCCCCTACGATTCGCCCCGAACCCTATTTCAACGCATCCTTGTTTGAAAATTGCGGACGTAGGGTCACGCCGGCGGCGTGACCTGTTCGAAATCCGATATACGATTTCATCGGAAAGGGCATGTCGCCGACATGCCCCTACGATTCCCCGAACCTCTGACCTCGAACCTATTTGGCCGGCAGCCCCATAGACGACCGGTAAATTGCCAATTGTTTTTCGCGTCCGAATTTATCGGTAATTTTTTCCCATTCCGCGGCAACAAGTTCCAAAGCTTCTTTGACGGGGATTTCCTGATTCAGAATCCGCGTCAGTTGAATTTCCAATGCTTCGGTATAATTGTAAAATCCCGGAATACGCAGATCCAGCGCGGCATAAGGAGAATCAAGGCTGGCTCTCAGCACCGAGAGATATTCCGAAGCTGACCGTTTTGAAAATGCCTGAGTCCATGCGTCAATATTGCTGAAATGGGAAAAGCGGTAAGGATTGATACCGGTTCCGCTGGAAACCACGTCCTGAAGGCTGTTTTCCGGGCTGGCATACCAGAGGATATAATCCCATGCTGCCTCTTTTTTCCTGCTGTTCTGAGGCACACCGCCCACCCAGCCGCCGAATGCCAGAAACGGGGCTTTATGGACACTGTCTGTTTTGTCCCATTTGCCGGTTTTGTAATTCCATATTTCATCGGTTCCCGGAAGGACGAAATAGCCGACTTTGCCCGAGACAGCGGACTGTTTCGGGTCTGCGGAAAGCTGGGCAGTGTCTCCCCATTCAACTGTCATGGCAGCGGAACCGTCGGCAAAGGCTTTCCGCATTTTGTGGAGATCGTAATTCTTGGAATCCGGGGGACAGAAGCGGATAATATCGGCATATTCCTGAACTGCCCGCACCCAGCCCGGATTGGCGATCTGGGCTTTCATCGTATCAGGATCAAAAAACTGGGATCCCGGATGATCCGGATGGTTGGTATAAGCCGAAGCCCTGCTGAACACATCCCAGAACTGCTGGCTTCCGCGTGCAAACACTTCGGTCGCGCCGTAAACTTTTTTGCCGTCCGGACCGGTCTGTCCGCTGAAAAATTCGGCAATATCGGCATATTGTTTCCATGTGTCCGGCGGCGCAAGACTGTAGCCGTATTTTGCTTTGAATGCCTGGCTGTTCCGGGCATCTTCAAAAAGGTCTTTCCGGTAATATCCGTTGAACAGATCGCCGTCAATGGCAACCGATACCCATTTGTCATTCCATTTCATCAGGCGGTCACGATAGGTTCCGTGAATATCGTCAAAAGATTCATCTTCCCTCATCTGCTCCGGCAGTTCCGACAGATAGGGGAAAAAATCCCCGGTCCAGCCGCTCGCGTAAAAGATCACGTCATATTTCGGCTGATCCGATGTCAGCGCAGTCATGAATTCATTAAAAAGATCGCCGAACTGGAATTTGACGATCTTGACCTTTCCGCCGGTTTTCTTTTCCCAAGTTGCAGCATGGGCTGTTGCCGGACTTCCGATGGCAGGCGCGTCCATCACGCCCACAGTTATTTCCGTACCGCTGAACCCTTTGTTTTCCGCGGAGTCCGCTACGGAATGCAGCAGAAAACAGATCATAAGAATTGCACACACTTTCTTCATCATAAGCCTCCTTGTTTTGTTAATGGTTAAACCCGATAATGCTCTGCCTGATTCCGAATCCGACAGAAACCTGTTTTTATTCTTTCATAAAATAAAGGGAAAAGTCAACAGGATGGAAAATGAATTTCAGACCTGAAAATACGGCATTTCCTGTTGCATCTGCCGATGAAATACA
>DYRK01000640.1 GCA_020718785.1 Desulfatirhabdium butyrativorans
CGGGGCTTCCCCGGCAAGTGCGTTCCCAAGCCGGGGCTTGGGAACGAGAAAAATTTGCGGACAGTCATCGGCATAAATATGTCTCCACATTTTCGGCAAGTTCTGAAATCAAAAAGATTATGACAAGGTTTTTCAGGCAATGTCAATGAAAACTTTTTCGGAAAGATATGCCGACAGGTCAGAATGACCCGCTGAAGGACACACAAATGGGTCATCCTGACTCAATTTCTGAACAGCCTGCATTCTGTCAGACCGGATTCTTTTTATGAACTTCATTTTTTTGAAAAAAATATATATTAAATTCAGAATATTAAAAAACAGCCGGAAAAAAATCGGCAAAGGAATTCTTCTTTGGCCCTCTTTTTGCATACACATAAAAGCAGTTCGCTTGTCTTACAAATGCAGGACCGTTCAGACGGTTATCATTTTTAATAATATTAGGACTTACGCATTTGAATTTATTTTCCTGATTAATCGGCGTTTATTTGCGTCCGTCAGCGGTTAAAAATCATGCAACTGCGTAACTCCTATAATATAAAAACAAACAGACACGGAGGTATTATCATGGCACTGGCAGAACAAGTTTACGGCTTTTTCATTCCTACGGTTACGCTCATGGGCATCGGCGCACATAAACAGCTTGGCGCGCAGATCAAAACTCTGGGCGGAAAAAAACCCTACATTGTCACGGACAAAGGCATCACCAACGCGGGAATCACCCAGAAGATCGTTGATCTGATCAAAAAAGATGCAGGTGTGGATTCGGTTGTTTTTGATGATACCATCCCCCAATCCCACGGATAAAAATGTCGCGGCTGCGCTGGAAATATATAAAAGCAAGGGATGCGACATGATCATCAGTCTGGGCGGCGGCAGTTCCCATGACTGCGGAAAAGGCGTCGGCATTGTTGCAACAAACGGCGGAAAAATCCATGACTACGAAGGCGTTGACAAATCAACCAAGAGTATGCCCCCCTTCATCGCCATCAATACGACTGCGGGAACCGGCAGCGAGATGACCCGGTTCTGCATCATCACCGACACGAGCCGCAAAGTCAAAATGGCCATTGTTGACTGGCGGACAACCCCGGCCATTGCCATCAACGACCCTCTGCTGATGATGGGAATGCCGCCCGCACTGACCGCAGCCACCGGCATGGACGCTCTGACCCATGCGGTTGAAGCTTATGTGTCCATCATTGCCACGCCCGTAACCGACGCGTGTGCATTGAAAGCCATCGAACTGATTGCAAAGAATCTCCGGGCAGCCGTAGCCAACGGTCAGGATATGGTGGCGCGTGATGCAATGGCTTACGCTGAATATCTCGCTGGAATGGCTTTCAACAACGCAAGTCTGGGTCATGTCCATGCAATGGCTCATCAGTTGGGCGGTTTCTATGATCTGCCGCACGGCGTATGCAATGCAATTCTCCTTCCCGCTGTGGAACGCTTCAACATGATCGCCAAAATGGACAGATTCGTGGATATTGCCGTGGCAATGGGAGAAGTTGTGACCGGCATGTCCGTAAGGGCTGCCGCGGAAAAAGCTCTGGAAGCCATCAAAACCCTTTCCAAAGATGTGGGAATCCCTTCGGGTCTCACGGAACTCGGCGTAAAGGAAAAAGACCTTAAAATCATGGCAGAAAATGCCCAGAAAGACGCTTGCGGTTTTACCAATCCGAGACGCCCCACCCTCAATGATGTTATAGAGATTTACAGATCAGCACTGTAATCAGACGGTTCCTCTTCAGCGCGCTGGCTGTGAAAACAGCCGGCGTTCTGTTATTCTTGCCACTGTCATAATTTGAGCTTCTGTAAAACGATTTTGCAAATTGTTTTTGCGGAGAAAACGGTTTGCAAAACCGTTTTACGGCAGTGTCCGAAAGCTCGGTTTATAACGGTGGGCAAGTATATTCTGAGGACAAAATTTTCCTTGACTGTCTGCCGGAAGCGATATATGACGGTAAAAAAAATCTTATGGTGATGATATCCCATAAGTTTTTTTTGATATTTCCCTATGTCAGAAATGATCTGCCGGGTTTTGACACTCCTGAGGCAGAACGGATGAACGGGTACTTATCAATTTTCTGAAGGAACTTTGTTTATGAGAAACAGCATTTCGGTCCATGATGCCGTAGGAAGGGTTTTATGTCACGATATTACCCGGATTGTACCCGGAAAATACAAGGGACGGGCATTCAAAAAGGGGCATATCATTACCGAAGACGATATCCCCCTTTTTCTCGATCTGGGCAAAGAACATGTCTATGTCCTTGATCTTCTGCCCGAATCTGTCCATGAGGACGATGCTGCCGGACGTATTGCAAAAGCAGCGGCAGGTTCGGGGCTGAAGTTGAGCGAACCCTCGGAGGGCCGGGTGGATATGATTGCAGAAATTACCGGACTGCTCAAAATCAACATAGAAGCTTTGACCCGCCTGAATTCTATCGGAGAAATCGTATTTGCCACCCTGCATTCCGATCATCTTGTGACAGCCGGACGTCCTGTTGCCGGAACCCGCATTATTCCATTAGTCATTGAAGAAAAAAAAATCCTCGCGGCAGAGGCTCTGTGCGGGGACAATTTTCCGCTGATTCAGGTCAGACCCTTCCGATCCTGCCGGGTAGGAATGGTCACGACCGGCAGCGAAATCGCTCAGGGACGGATACAGGATAAATTCGGTCCGGTGGTGAAAGAGAAATTCCGGGAACTGGGTTCCCGGGTGATACGTCAGATTCTGACTTCAGATGACAGAACCATGACCGTTGAAGCCATCCGCAGCCTGATCGCCGAAGGAGCGGAAATGGTGGTCGTCACCGGCGGCATGTCCGTGGATCCCGATGATCAGACTCCTGCAAGCATCCGGGCAGCCGGAGGAGATGTGGTGATTTACGGCGCGCCGGCTTTTCCGGGGGCCATGTTTATGCTGGCTTATATCGGAGATGTGCCGGTCATAGGTCTGCCCGGGTGTGTAATGTATTTCAAAGCCACTATCTTTGAATTAGTGATACCTCGGATACTGGCCGGGGAAACCGTGACACGGGAATACATCGCCCGCCTGGGCCACGGCGGTTTCTGCTCGGGCTGCCCGGAATGCCGCTATCCTTTATGCGGTTTCGGAAAAGGACATTGAAGCATAATAGGCAGAATCATTTATTCACCACAACATCTAAGGGAGGAGAGTTCACAGAGATGATTAAAAGAACGCTGATGATTAACGGGATGGCAAAGACGGTGATTGCCGACGCGGAAGCCTCTTTGGCCGATGTGCTGCGCGAGCAGTTGAAACTGACCGGCACAAAAGTCGGCTGCGGTCAGGGACAGTGCGG
>DYRK01000641.1 GCA_020718785.1 Desulfatirhabdium butyrativorans
GGGGCTTGGGAACGAGGAAAAGCGCAGATTAAAAAAGCTGCTTTCTGAAATTCGTACTTTAAAAAAGCGCGGATGGAGTGTATGCTTGTCAAAGAGAATGCCTGCAAGCGATCTTTGTCCTGAATGATCCGTAAAAACGCTTTTTGATTTTCCGATGTTTTTTCAGGAGGAAAAATTATGGAATGCAAAAAAGAAAAAAACCTCGCGGGATGTAATTGCAGTTATGATCCCTGTCAGCGTAAAGGGATATGCTGCGAATGCCTCAGTTACCATCTGAAAAGCCGGCAACTGCCGGGATGCTGTTTTCCCGCGGATGCGGAACGGATGTGTGACCGTTCCTTTGAACATTTTGCCCGCTTGGTGACAGACAAAAAAATCTGATCCTATAGACTTCCGGAAATCGAATTTCACTGCGTCATCGGCCGGAACACTGCTTCCCTGTGAAATTCGATTTCTGAAAATCTGTATCCTGTCTGCAATAGAACAAACCGGATTTTTTTTTGAAAAAATCCGGTTTACTGACCTGAGATTACCTAAACATTATGTTTAGGCAATGATTTTCGGGTTATCAGCAGATCGGGAAATTCATGCTTTCCGCATCAATGAAATAAGCATGAAAAATAAAAGGATTAAGTTTAGGACTTACGCAGCGGTTAAAAATCATGCAACTGCGTAACTCCTAAAGTTTTAAACGGATGAAGGGGGGAATACAGTCCTTCGCCGGAGGAGAATATTATGGATAAATCCGTTCTGGATCATCCGCTGGTTTCAAAGCGGTATTTTTTTCCCCGAAAAAAGGCTTTTGACAAGCCCTTCTGGGTGGATTGCGGGGATGCAAAGCTGGGATGTTATTATCTCCGGAACCACTCCAAGTCGAAAACATTTGTCCACTTTCACGGCAGCGGCGAAATTGTCGCGGATAATATAGAACAGTTCGCGCCGATTATTGACAGCATGGGATATAACTGCTTCTTAGCCGAATACCGCGGTTACGGCATGTCCGACGGAACCCCTTCGCTGATAAAGATGATGGCAGATGTGGAACAGATCGTTATCGCCATCGGCGAGACGCCGGAAAATCTGATCCTGTTCGGACGGTCTTTAGGGTCTGTGTATGCAATTCATGCCGCGTATATTTTTCCTGCCATAGCCGCGCTGATTATCGAAAGCGGGATTGCCAATCCTATGCAGCGTCTGCTGAACCGGATACAGCCCGAAGAGATAGACAGCACAAAGGAAGACGTAAAAGCCGCGGTTGCCGCGGATATCAATCATAAAAAAAAGCTGGCGAATTATAAAAACCCTATGCTGATAATGCACACCCAGCATGACGGACTGACCGATGTTTCCCATGCCAGACGCTTATATGAATGGACATCCGGCCCCAAGACTTTGAAAATATTCGAACACGGCGACCATAACAGCATCCTGTTTCTCAATTTTCATGAATATTTCGAAGTCATTCGGAATTTTCTTGCAACAATATGAAGGTCGGCGGATTACCTTGATTTCCGCCGATATCCGAACGGATTGGCTGCGGCATCGGTCAATCCGGCCGGACTGCCGATTTTTTTTGTTTGGGAATCCATAGCAGACCGCCGTGCAAAAAGCTTCTTAAAAATGCAGATAAGCCGCGGGCAGTGATCCGGAAAAAAAATAATTTTCATCAAATTCAATCTGTTAAACTCATAATCCCCTATAAAATCAATTTACATCCCTTTTTGTTATCATTTTATACTTGACAAGCAGAATCGTTTATTTTAAAGCTTTTTCAATAAGAACAATGTTTCGATTTTTTCGGATTATAATTGCCTTTTTAAAAAAAATGCAATTATTTCAGAAAGTCAGATATTATTTTTTGCCGAAACGATATTCTATCCGGTCTTTAAAAACAGGCTAAATGACAACACTCAAAAGACTCAGACCCGAAATTCACAAGCGGCTCGAAGCGGCTGTTCTGGAAATTTTTTCCGATTCGGATTTTCATCAGGCAAGTATTCGGTCCGTGTCTAAAAAAGCAGGCGTCAGTTTCAGCACTATTTATAATTATTACGGAAGCAAAGAAAGACTTCTGTTTGCTTTTCTCGACATCTGGCTGGGAAATCTCACGGACCGGATTATTGATCATCTTCAGGGCATTGAGGACCTGAAAGAAAAGCTGAGGAAAGTGTTCTGGATCCAGTTGGATTATTACGAAAAAAATTCCGATGTGGGCCGGATTCTTTTTATGACACTTCCCATGAAAACATGGATGGCAGATGAAACTTTTCAGCAGAGAAAAATGATCAATCTGTTTTTGGATGTGCTGCGGCAGGGGCAGCAGGAGGGGATTCTGAACCCGAATGTCCGTGCCGGCGTATTGCTGGATTTCATGCACGGTTTTGTACAGCGGTCTTTTTTCATGTGGGTATCCCGCGGGCAGAAAGAAAGTCTGGCAGGGCAGGCAAATGTTTTGTTCGAGATGGTGTGGCGGGCGATTTCCAATCCCAGCCCTGATAACGGCAACAGAACAAACTCATAAAGCCGGGTCGGAAAACACGCATGGTTCATGTTACGCTTAAAGAAATTGAAGACGCATTCAAAAATCACAGGAAAAAGTCTGCGACATCTTCAGAAAAACTCAGCATTACAGATAAGATGATCCTTTTTTATGCTGTCGAATGCGGACTGAAAGCATTGTATATGAAGGAAGAGAAACTGACCCGGACCGACCGGAAAAGCGGCTATGACGGGAAGGCAGTTTCCGATTTCGGACATAAGCTGAATGACTTACTGAAGATGTTTATTAAATTACCTTATAAAATACCGAAAATAACTGCCAGAGATGGCAGTCAAATAGAAAATGATGACTTGCATCAAGCTTGGAGATATGGGAAAAGTTTGGATGAAAAGCAGGAAAAAAACTGTATAGAAATTCTTAATAAGGTTCTGAATGAAGTCAAAAATCAGTCAGGCAAATGAATAAGATGAAGAAACTTTTCACATGGCTGGATGCGGAGTTTATTATTCTTTGTAAAAAGGCAGGGGGCGTATGGCCTCATGGAGTTACAGCAATAAGTATATATCCTGATGAAATAAAAATACAGATACAAAATCAGGATGTTCAGAAGATTGCTTCCGAAAGCCTGCGAGAGTGGTTCGGAGGGAAATATTCCGAGCAGGAAGGAAAGCTATATCTGGAATCTCCGTTTAACGGCGATAAGCGGTTTTTAACTGTTTTGTTTGAAACAGATACGGACGGAGAGAGTTTTTCAAGCGACACGCTGAAACCAAGTTTTGCCAGTTTCAGTATTTATCCTGAAAAACCCGATCTGAAAGGACCTGATT
>DYRK01000642.1 GCA_020718785.1 Desulfatirhabdium butyrativorans
GGTATATCGGGAAAAGAGATGCGGTGATTCAGAAAAGAATAGACCGCAACCTCATTGGCTGCATTCAACACAGCAGGCAAAGTTCCGCCCTGCTCACAGGCTTTGAATGCAAGCTTGAGACAGGGAAATTTGTCCATATCCGGCTTCTGAAAAGTCAAACCGATTGTTTCAAAATCCGGGACAGGCTGTTTCAAAGGAAGCCGTTCGGGCCATGAGAGCGCATAAGCAATCGCTCCCTTCATATCCGGAATGCCGAGTTGTGCGATCACTGACCCGTCTTTATAGGAAACCATCGAATGAATAATACTCTGGGGATGAACCACTACTTCGATCTTATCCTGTGAGACATTGAACAGCCATTTTGCCTCGATAACTTCAAGTCCCTTGTTCATCAATGTGGCAGAATCAATGGTAATTTTTTTTCCCATCTGCCAAGTGGGATGGCGAAGCGCATCTTCGGGTTTTATATGGGCAAATTCCTGTTTCGGACAATTCAGAAAGGGTCCGCCCGAAGCGGTAAGCAGAATTTTATCCATATCTTCCCTGCGCTGGCCCGCGAGACATTGGAAAATCGCACTGTGTTCGCTGTCAACCGGAAGGATTTTTATGCCTTTGTCTGCTGCCCGTTTCATCACGATTTCGCCTGCCATTACCAGCGTTTCTTTATTGGCAAGAGCAATGTCTTTTCCGGCATCTATAGCAGCCAGCGTGGGCAGCAATCCCGCCGCACCTACGACAGCCGTAACTGCCATATCGCCGCTTGTGGCAGCCGTGCGATAGCCCTCTTCACCGTATAAAATCTCAACACGACTTGTTGCAGGCAGTCTTTTTTTTAACTCGACTGCGCGCTGTTCATCAAAGACTACGGCGATTTCAGGAGAAAACTGTCCGATCTGTTCAGCCAGCAAAGCCACATTTTCCTTTGCGGCCAATGCGCTGACAGCAAACCGTTCCGGGAACATCTTCACAATGCTCAAAGTATTGCGGCCGATAGAACCGGTAGAACCGAGTATGGAAAGATATTTCATTTACAAATATATTCCTTGAAAAAATAAGCAATCGGAGCAGCAAAGAGGAGCGCATCAATACGGTCTAAAATGCCGCCGTGTCCCGGGAGGATAAAGCCGGAATCTTTCACGCCGGAGAATCGCTTGAATTCGGATTCGAATAAATCTCCCACTTGTCCCGCTGCACCGGCGCAAAGAAAAAATAAAATGCAGGGACCCCAAGGCAGAGCCGGGAGGAAAAAGATTTTGAATATGCTGCCCATACAGACATTTGCTGCAAATCCTCCTACGGAACCCTCGACAGTTTTTCCCGGGCTTACCGATGGGCAAAGTTTGTGCCGCCCCAGATAAGTTCCTGCGTAGAATGCTCCGATATCGCCCCCGAATACTACGAATAATATCAGAAAGATCCATGCAATGCCGTCGGAACCGTTTCGGATCAGTACCAGAAAAGAGAGTAAAAGCGGAATATAAGTGATTCCCTGAATCTGTTTGGCGGTATTTTCAAGTATGAACGGATCGGATTTGAACTGCGTCAGAGAGAACAGCGCAGAAAGAATCAGATTGAAGGCGATAAGTCCTGAAATAAGATCAACGGCGTTTCTGTATGCTGCCCATATCATACATTCTCCCATAAACAATCCAAGCACCAGAATAAGTCCGGAAATTGCCTTTCCTCTTGAGTTAAAGACAATACGGAAATACTCGCACAGGGCGAGGAAGCATACAATGCCGGCCAATACGGCAAACTCTTTCCTTCCTTTGCAGATAAGGAATATAACAAAGGGAAGGGCTGTCAGAGCGGTGATCCAGCGTTTTAAGTGCATAAGTTCCATCTGTTACGGAGTTGCATAAAGTTCGTAGTACCGCCTGCCAAACCGGTACTACGAACATTTTTACTGTTCATAAACTTTGCCGAATCTGCGTTCACGGCGTTGATAGGCTTTGAGAATTTCTACAAACTCTGCTCTGGAGAAATCGGGCCATAAGGTATCGGTGATAAACAATTCCGAATAAGCCAACTGCCATAGGAGAAAATTGCTGATACGCATTTCTCCGCTCGTTCTGATCATCAGATCGGGGTCGGGAATATCTTTCGTATAAAGATGCCGGGTCACCAGTTCATCACTCACCGCATCTGGTTCAATATCTCCGGCTTTGACTTTCACTGCAATTTCCCGAACCATTTTGACTAATTCGGCACGGCCTCCGTAACTCAGGGCAAGATTGAGAAGCATTCCGTCATTCTGATGGGTCAGTGCCATGGTTTCAGACAAAAGTTTCCGGACATCTTCGGGCAGCCGCTCGGTCTGGCCTATGGTACTGAGACGGATATTATTCTCCTGCATTTCCAGTAATTCCGATCTGAGAAATCTTTTGAGAAGAGTCATGAGCGCGGCGATTTCCATTTTGGGCCGCTGCCAGTTTTCCGTGGAAAAGGCATATAAAGTCAGAACAGAAATTCCGATTTCACGACATGCCCGCACAATTTCCCGGACTACTTCCATGCCCTGCTCATGTCCTTTGACCCGATTCGCAAGGCGTTTTTTAGCCCACCGGCCGTTCCCGTCCATGATAATTGCAACATGGGCAGGCAGTTTTGTCTTATCCAGTTCGGATTCGGTTACAGAAGCGCTGTTAGAATTCAAGGATCTCTTTCTCTTTTTCTTTGTTGACTTCGTCTATATTCTTAATATATTCATCCGTTATTTTCTGAACCTGATCCTGAGCTTTGAAAGCCTCGTCTTCCGAGATATCGCCGTCTTTCTTAAAACCTTTCAGGAGTTCATTCGATTCACGCCGGACATTGCGTACAGCGACTTTATGCTCTTCGCATATTTTCTGCACAACCTTGACTAATTCTTTTCTGCGCTGTTCCGTAAGGGGCGGTATGGAAATTCGGATGATTTTGCCGTCATTGGAAGGCGTAAGTCCCAGATCGGATTTCAAAATCGCTTTTTCGATTTCCTTGATTACTGAAACATCCCAGGGCTGGATTGCAATCAGACGGCTTTCGGGAACTGAAAGCGATGCCATCTGACTCAAAGGCGTCAGTGTGCCGTAATAGTCAACCCGGATGCCGTCCAAAAGAGACAGAGATGCGCGCCCTGTCCTTACCCGCTTGAGTTCATTTTTCAGTGCAACGACGGTTTTTCCCATCCGGTCTCTGGTTTCTTCATAAGTCTCTTGTATCATACTCATTTCCTTTTCGTAGGGTGGGTGAAACCCACCATTTCTGTAATCTCAAGGTTATTATAGCAGGTGGGTTCACCCACCCTACTTTAGCTCGGCTCGAAGCCGGGTCAGTTCGGCTTCTAC
>DYRK01000643.1 GCA_020718785.1 Desulfatirhabdium butyrativorans
TAAGAAGCCGGGCTTCGTAACAGGGAAAAGAAGTCGTTTTATATGGGAGGTAAAAACATTATGACTAAGAAACAAATACCATTGTCTTTCGGAAAAAGTCAGGCGGAATCGAAAAATTCCGAACCGAAGCCGGAAAACCGGGATAAAGGAATCGCATTCGGCGGCGTTGCCATCAGAGAGGATAAAGACTGCGGCATGATTTCTCTGACCGATCTCTGGAAAGCAGCCGGAAAACCCAAGAATCAGGAGCCTTATGAATGGCTTAGGCTTCCCGGCACTGTGAGGCTGATTGACGCGCTAAAGGAAAAAATTACGGGATTATCCCGTAATTTGATAAAATCAAGGGGACGGCTGGGAACTTTCGCACATTGGCAGCTTGCGCTGGCTTACGCCAAATATCTGTCTCCGGAACTGCATCTTCATGTAAATGAAATTTATATGCGCTACCGGTCAGGCGATGTCACGCTTGCCGAAGAAATTCTGGATAAGGCTGCCGAAGAGAATATGGAACTGTCTGTCAAGCAGGCACTCAGCACGCTGAATCGGAACGAGTTTATCGGGATTCTGAAATGCCACGAAGTCTGCGGCTTCGGATTTGCCCAGTGTACCAACTGCACATATAAAGGCATCTGGGATAGGACTGCCGCTCAGATAAGGAAAAATAAAAAACTTCCTGCCAAAGCGAATCTGAGGAAAAATATGGATACGGACGAGCTTGTTACAGTCATGTTTGCCGAAATGCTGGCAAAAAATGACATTAAAAAGCGTGACGTGCGCGGAAACACGCCCTGCGCTGATGCCTGTTTTCAGAATGCCCTGAAAGTTCGGAAAGTTATCGGCGATTAAGGAATCGAATAATGAATATATGGGAAAGACGAGAACTGTTTTTCAGGAGCAGACATTTTTCCGTCGAAAATGGCGAATTCGACGAAAAAGCCTTTGAGGCGCATGAACAGGCATTCCGGGATACGCTCACAGCCGGGGAATTGGAAAGACTGATGCTTACGGAGGGATTGGCGGTACGGCTGATCAAAGCCCGGAATGCAAGAGGCGGTGAACAGTGTGCGGAATGTTGCCTTGAAGCCGGAAGAATCATTGCCGAATTTTTCTCGGAAGAAAACTCCCGGTATATGATTTGACAAAGCTGCCCTGCATATCTCTTTGCTACTTCGGCAGAGCGGTCTGTCTTGATTCGGAAAGGATTTATTTCTGTGCAGAGACGGGACACAGAGCGTGTGGGTGCGTTCCCACGCCGGAGCCTCACTGCCGTTAAGTTAAGGATGAGGAGTGCTGAAATGACCCATTTTATAAGATCGGTTAGCAAAGTGCTAAACCTAATCTTATAAGATCGGCATTTCAGCACTCCGGATGAACCGATTTCGCGCTTAACTTAATGGCATTACGCCGGAGCGTGGGAACGAGCAAAGCCGGGGCTTCGTAAATCATGCTTTACGCCCGGGTTTTCATCCGGCTTTTCTGACTTTCAGAGAAAGCTCGTCCAACTGAGCTTTGGCAGGCTCGGAGGGCGCATTGGTCAGCAGACAGGAGGCTTTCTGAGTTTTCGGAAATGCGATCACATCCCGAATAGAGGACTGTCCGCACAACAGCATGACTAAACGGTCAAAACCGAAAGCAATGCCGCCGTGCGGGGGCGCGCCGGAATCCAATGCAGAGAGCAGAAATCCGAATTTTTCCTCATATTCTTCCCGAGTCATTCCCAAAGCTTCGAATATCTGTTCCTGCAATGCTTTCTGATGAATACGGATACTGCCCCCGCCGATTTCATAGCCGTTCAGCACCAGATCATAAGCTCTTGACTTTACATCCAGAATATCGCTTTTGAGTTTTCCGTAATCTTCCTCCAATGGCGAAGTAAAAGGATGATGCAATGCCTGATACCGCTTTTCGGTTTCATCATATTCGAACATGGGAAAGCGTGTGACCCAGACAAAATTGAATTCATTTTCAGCGATCAGACCCAGCTTTTTGCCTATATGATTCCTGAGATGACCCAATGCCTCATTGGTGATTTTGGGCATATCTGCCACAAAAAACACAAGGTCTCCCGCTTCCATTCCAATACGCCCGATCAATGCCTGTTTTTCCGCCTCGCTGAAAAATTTGGCAATAGGAGACTGCCACGCGTCCGCCTTGGCCTTTATCCATGCCAAACCTTTTGCCTTATAAATTGCAACAAATGCAGTAAGATCATCAATATCTTTCCGCGAGAGATCACTGCATCCTTTAGCATTCAGGGCTTTGACAATTCCTCCTTTTTTTACGACATCAGCAAAAACTTTGAAGCCCGAATCTTTGACTATATCCGAAATTTCCTTCAATTCCAGACCGAAACGGACATCCGGCTTGTCCAAACCGTAGCGGGCAATGGCTTCGTCGTAAGACAGACGAGGGAAAGGCAGTTGAATATCTTTATCCAGAACCCCTTTGAAAAGGGCTTTCATCATGCCTTCAGCCATATTCATAATATCCTCTTCCCCTACAAAGGACATTTCTATATCAATCTGCGTGAATTCCGGCTGACGGTCTGCGCGCAGGTCTTCATCGCGGAAACAGCGGACAATCTGATAATAGCGGTCAAAGCCCGATATCATAAACAATTGTTTGAACAACTGCGGAGACTGGGGCAGGGCATAAAACTGCCCCGGATTCACCCGTGAGGGAACGAGATAATCCCTCGCGCCTTCGGGTGTGCTGCGAGTCAGAAACGGCGTTTCTATATCCAGAAATCCGAGACTGTTCAAATACTGGCGCACGATTGCTCCGGCTTTGTGTCTCAGAATCAGGCTTTGCTGAAGATAGGGGCGTCTCAGGTCAATATGGCGGTATTTCAGCCGGATATTTTCCGAAACTTCGGCTTCATCCTCGATCAGAAAAGGCGGTGTTACAGCCGTATTCAGGATTTTCAGTTCTGTTGCAAACACCTCGATTTCGCCGGTTTTCAATTTGGGATTTGCCATGCCTTCCAGCCGTTTTTCCACTTTTCCGCGCAGTCCGATGACATATTCGCTGCGGATTTCATGGGCTTTTTCATGGCATTTCTTATCTGCTTCGGGATCAAAAACAATCTGGGTAAGCCCCTCACGGTCCCGCAAATCAACAAAGATAACCCCGCCGTGGTCTCTCCTTCGCTGCACCCATCCCATCAGTACGACTTCTTTTCCCACATCATCAACTCCCAGTTGGCAGCAATGGTGGGTACGACGCATTTCTCCAAGTATATCTGACAATGAAATTGCTCCTTTTCAGTTTAATTATTATAAAAATCAATGATGTTCTGCCATACGCGTAAAATTCTTCCCAC